>JABGVY010000272.1 GCA_018645845.1 Gammaproteobacteria bacterium
AAGTAGGACAGAACCTGGTCTACAACCGTGAACGCCGATTACCTTCCGTTGCACGGCCCATTTTACTAGACCAAGTGGCTATCGATTTCCCAGACCTCCGGATTATCGGTATACACATAGGCATTCCATGGACCGATGAAATGATCGCAATGTGTTGGAAGCACGAAAATGTTTTCACTGCCGGCGATGCTTATGCCCCTCGCTATTGGCCGGAACAGTACGTTCACTATGCCAATACAATAGGTCGACATAAGGTCATGTTTGGTACCGACTGGCCGGTGATATCTCCTGAACGCGCGGTTCAAGAAGTCAAAAACCTAGGCCTAAAACCTGAGTCTCATGCCTTGTTGATGCGAGAAAATGCGCTTCGCGTGTTCAATCTTCCTGACTCTGAATCGTTCTGATGGTTAAGATGACTGACGGCACCTCACCCATTACACCTTCCATGTCTCTGGTCAGCGGAATCAGAGCATCGATGTTAGCCGACCCAGATAAGGTCGCGATAACCGATTCTCAGAGCTCACGCAGTTATGCTGAACTTGTTTTTCGAATTGACAAGATCACGAGCGGTTTCATTGCTGACCTAAAACTACCTGTCGGTTCTCACGCCGCCATCGTCGCCCACAATTCAATAGAGTATCTGGAAGTTGTCTGCGGCGCCTCACAGGCGGGTGTTGCACTGGCAACCATTAACCCCTCACTCAGTGCTGATGAAATCACGGCCATATGTGATGATGCAGATGCTCAGATCTTATTTACAGATGACGACAACTTCGAGCGATTGCAGAATCGATCCTTTCACAGTGTCGAAAAGATCATCAAGCTCAGCTCCGAACTCGAGCCCTGGGTTAGCAGCGCAGATTCAACAACTGTTTTCCCCGAGGTATCTGAAAGAGATGTATTCACTATCCCATACACCTCAGGTACCACCGGACGCCCAAAGGGGGTAATGGTTTCACATCGATCGAGAATTTTGACGCTGCACGGGATGGCATTGGAATACGGATGTTATTCAAGAGATGACCGGTTTTTGGCCATTGCACCATTATGTCATGGCGCAGGCATGGTCTTCGGCCTCGCTTCGTTGTATTTCGGTGGCTACGTGCGGCTGATGAGCCGGTTTGACCCAGAGAGCGTTTTATCGATTCTGCATCACGACAGCATGACTGGCGTCTTCATGGTACCGACACACTTCCATGGTATTTTTGAACTAAGCGATAGTGTCCTTGATAAATATCGCGACACAAACCTACGTTCAATTATTTCCAATGCCGCACCTTTGCCACAAGCGACCAAGGAGCAGATCATCGACTATTTTGGGGACAACCTACTGCACGAAACCTATGGTTCTACCGAAGCAGGTATCGTCAGCAATCTCCCCCCCGCAGATCAACTCAACAAACGCAATTGTGTCGGACTCCCTTTCGACTCAACCCAGATAAGCCTGAGAAACGAATCCGGCGACGAGTGCGGACCCGATGAAGCGGGCGAGCTGTTTTCGATCAGCCCCTATCTTTTCAATGGTTACTGGAAAAATCAGGCAGAAACCGACGCAGCCTTCCTGGACGGGTGGGTCAGTGTCGGAGATATCGCCCGAAGAGATGCCGACGGTTATCTTTATATCATTGATCGAAAAAAAGACATGGTCATCTCAGGCGGAACCAATATCTATCCGCGAGAAGTTGAAAACGTCCTGGAGCAGCACCCGACGATCATCGAAGCCGGCGTTATTGGTGTCCCTGATGAAAAATGGGGAGAGCGCCTAAAAGCTTTTGTCGTCATTTCAGACGAGAAAAGTTTTGCCACTGATCAGGTCATTTCTTTTGCGGAATCCCATCTGGCAAAATACAAAGTGCCGAAAGATTTTGAGGTGCTATCCCAACTACCACGCAATGCCAACGGCAAAGTCCTAAAAGCGGTCCTGCGTGCACGTACCCCGACATCGATAAGTGAAGAAAAAGTCAGCTAGCCAGACACTGAGCCAGCTTCAAACAATTTCGGTAACGGCCATGGAACACTCCAGGGCGCCCTGACATATCCTTTACCTTCAATCCGATGAACCATATCATTTGCGACCAGCTGAGGGTGGTCCATGAGAG
>JABGVY010000194.1 GCA_018645845.1 Gammaproteobacteria bacterium
AGATCCTCAGGTGTGCAACTGGGTTAATAATGTGCCCAATCCAGATACACAATTGTCGGTTTCCCGAATCGTGGGAAGGGATGATGCCGGCAATAAAATGGCCACACATTTAGGGTAGGAGTAAAGCATGCCACGCTATGTGCTGATTGGTCTTTGTGAGCCGCTTGGTGATGAAGACCAGCGGGCATTTGATGAATGGTTTGTGGACCAGCACATTGAAGACACCACAAAGTGTCCGAACTTTGTCAGTGGCAGGGTTTACAAGCTGGCAGGTCCACATCTGGATCTGGAAACCAAGTCGAGTTACCTGTCTCTCTATGAGGTTGAAGCCCCGAGTTATGAGGAGGCTGAACAAGTGCTCAACGACTGGCAGGCAGACCCACAAGCCTGGCAGGGTCGCCGCAGGCACCTTGATACCATGGAAAAGTTCGGCAGTATTCCCATGAAGATTAATGGTTCTGGCTGGTACGAGGAGCTGAAGTTCTTCAAAGGTCCCGCTGCAGACTAGGCAGGTCCTAATCGATGTTGGGATAAATCTGTCCGCAAGTGTTGTGGGCAATACCCCTGATAATCTCTTACTGTTTGTTGGTCGGTGAGTAGGCGCCGCTTGAAAACCCGTTGAAAAAACTTGGCAGGAGAGGATGGTCAATAAAGTCCTTTCCCTTGTAATCAACCAGGTTTTGTTCGGCGACATAGGTGGTATGGTCGGCGCCGTGAACCAGCACGTGGTACCAGGGCTCGTTCTTCGGCGGCAGGGACTTGGCCATCTTTTCATACCACTCTTGTGTTCCCCTGAACTCAGAGTCAACATCATAGATCAGGCCGCGATAATTAAAGCGCTTGTGTTCAACCTGTTGGCCAATAAAGAACTTTGCGTTCAAACTTTTCGCTCCTGACGGTTCCAGTAAGGGTCGCGCAGTTCTCTCTTCAGGATCTTTCCAGTCGGCGCTTTCGGCAAGCTGTCAACGAAATCCACTGACTTTGGCTTTTGGTAAGAGGCGAGATGTGCCTTCGCAACCTCAATGATCTCGGATTCTGTTGCTGTCTCTCCGGGTTTCATCACGACAACCGCTTTTACTGATTCGCCCCATTCATCATCGGGTATACCAAAAACAGCACACTCCAGTACGCCTGAATGTTTGTGAATGGCGGATTCAACTTGAGTCGAATAGATGTTTTCACCGCCTGAAATGATCATGTCTTTTGAACGATCAACGATAAAGACGTAGCCATCTTCATCCCAGGTTGCGATATCACCGGTCCACATCCAGCCATCCTTCATGATGGTGGCCGTCAGTTCAGGTTTTCGCCAGTAGCCCACCATGTTAGCTTCTGAGGAAACGACGATTTCGCCATAGCTACTGCTATCTTTTGGAACGTCAACACCATCGGTGTCGACCACGCGGATGCGAGTGACGAAGCCCTCTCTGCCGCAGGCGTTTAAGCGCTCGGCCCGTTCGCCATTGATAGCATGTTGATGATCCTCCTGGGAAAGGAAAGTCATTGTCATGCCTTCCGTCTGGCCGTAACCCTGAATGATTGTGCATGGGAATGCTTCAAGCGCCGCCTTGACAACGGTTTCCGGCATCGGGCCGCCGCCGTACTGAATGTTTCGTAGACTAGAGATGTCGTAGGTTTCGAACCCTTCCACCGCCATCATCCAGTTCAGCATGGTGGTAATACCCAAAAAAGCCGACACTTTTTCATTTTGAATAAGCTCGAGAGCAAGTTTAGCGTCAAAGTTCATCAGTACGCAGGGACAGCCGTGGGCAATATAGTTCATGGCAAGGGCCACGGGTATATGGAACATTTGGCCTGTTAACATATAGACATCACTTGGAACTACGCGTTCGGCAACCGTTTGATTGAGCATTCCCATGTAAAGGCTGTGGTGAGTATGCAGGGCACCCTTGGAGAGCCCTGTTGTGCCGCCTGTGTACAGGATCAGAACTGGATCGGCGTTGCCAATATCTTGGTAGAGGTCAATTGCTGAAGCCTGAGTTACAAGCGTTTCGTAGGATTCGTCTGTCTCCGGGCCGTATTCCAGATAAGTGATGTTTGAAGTCACGGTAGCGCGAACTTCATGTTGCAGCTCCAGAAACTCCTTCTGGCAAATGAAGACCGAAGGTTCGCCATCTTCAATGATGCGCGTGATTTCCTCCGCTGATAGGCGCCAGTTAATGGGTTGCGCGATAAGGCCAGACATGGCGCAAGCGTAATAGATCTCGAAGTATTCAATACTATTTGTCGACAGGATCGCGACCCTGTCTCCTTTGACCAGGCCTAAGGAAGCAAATCCATTAGACAGTCTTATCACCCTGTCTAACAGATCTGCAAAGGTGATTCGCTGATCCGTTGTTGAGTCGACGACCACTGTCTTGTTTGGCGCAAGGTTTGCCCATTTTCGAACTGCGTCTACGAGATTCATTATTTAGTTGACCACAGGGAAAGGTGTCTCGAAAGCGGGCATCGTCATCCTCTGTGGCCAGAGGAATTGAAGGCTACATTTGCTGATCAGCCATTGGCCATCAACTTTGCGGTAATCTTCGTCGTAGAGTCCGAACCACACAAATGGTTGTCCTTCTGGTTCCACGCTTGTGGCTACATCCAGAAGATAGGAGCGACCTTTCGCGGTATCTGGTCCAGTCATCTCTATATAGTGGTTAGTAATATGGTGCATCACATTAAAGGGCGGTTGGCCGTTGAACACCCCATGATAATTGGCCCTAATGGTTTCCTTACCTTCCCAGTTCCCATATTCTGGTCCAAACTCACAGATGGCATCTTCGGTGAAGATGTCGGCTAACGCATCGATTTGGCCGCTGTCCATTAAGTGGGAATAAAGTTGTTTAAGCTTTCGAATTTTTTCTTTTTCAAGCAATTCGCGTAGTTCTTTAATCTCGTCTTCATTGAAATCAGTCATGTTGTCTCCTCGATGTCGTCAGTGCAGAGTATAGCCAGCTTTAATGGAAAATATACAAAAGTGAGGTGAACTACAAAAAACTGGTCATGTGGTTTGTCTTGGGGTAGAGTCAGGCGGCTATGTCTCGTTGACCATTTACGATTCGTTGGTCTACAACGTCTCGCCGACTCGCAACGAGGGGAATAGCGAAAAAAATAGGGAGAGCCAATAATGTCGACTAAATTAGCACACAAGCTGGTGTCGGGACTCATGGGAGTCGCGCTAGTCACCAGCTTCTCTGCATTTTCTGCGGAAGGGGAACTTGAAGAAATTGTAGTAACGGGTACAAAACGTACCACCAGTATGCAGGACACTCCACTTGCGGTTTCAACGCTTACTGAGGGTATGATTAAAAACACGTTTGTTAACGACATTACAGCCGTTGCGGCGCTGAGTCCGAACGTCTTATTGACCAAACAGCCTGGTTTTAACGCGGTTGCTGGTGGCATAAGGGGTACAGGTTCTACTTCGATACTTGTAACGCAGGACACCAGTGTCAGTATTACAGTGGACGATTTTGGAATCAGTTCAGTTCAGTCCCAGTTTGTAGAGATGTTTGATACCCAACAGGTCGAAATTTATCGAGGTCCACAGGGAACGCTGTTCGGGAAGAACAGTACTGGCGGTGTGATAGCGATCACAACCAAAAAGCCTAGTCTGCAGGATTACGGCGGTGATGTAGAGTTCACCTACGGCCAGTATGATGGAGCAACGACAGCGGATGCGATCAAGATTACCGCTTCCATGGATATTCCCATTATTGAAAACGTTTTAGGGCTCCGGTTTGCTGGTGTGCAGGACACGAATGATGGTTGGACAACGAACACCAAGGATACAGCAACTTTTCCCGGGAATATTCCCATCTATGCCGCGTTCGGTTTGCCTAGTATTAATCCGCCACTTCCCCCTGAATTACCAACCAATACGGTAGGTGACGGCGGAGAGCTGGCCGACAAAGACGTGCTTGCTTTTAAGACGAAGCTACTTTGGGCACCCACAGAAAATTACGAAGCGCTTCTGACGTGGGAATATTTAAGGGATGATTCTGGATCACTCCCCGCGGTCAATGAGACACCTTCCGGCGAAGGATTCCTGTGGGATGCTCTAGGTTTCCCAGGAACGCCCACAACCGGTTTTGACGATGTTTATCAGACCGGACAGAGCAATCAGGGCAATGGCATTAACGTTGGTGCCGGCCACCAAGTTGATACTGATGGTTACTATCTGACGCAGACATTGACCCTTGAACAGTTCACGATCAAAGCATTGATTGGGAACCGGCAGACAGATGAGACACTAGCCAGCACGTATACCGGTGAAGCTTTTGTGAGCCTTTTTGATGCTTCCCGTAATCTCGAGCGGACGCAAGAACAGTATGAGGTCAGGATAGTCTCTAATTTTGACGGTAATTTTAACTTCGTTGCGGGAGCCGCGTATTTTGTAGACGATGTAGACTTCCGTGCAATTGCAACTGTGGGTCTCTCTGCAATCCTTCCAGTGTTTAATACAACAACCGGTTCGTTTTATGATGAACGCGGGTTTATTAACCTCAATCTTGATCCCAGAAACGATCCGACTACGACGGTTACATCGCAGGAACGTGAATCCTATGCCTATTACATCGATGGTAACTGGGATGTGACTGAGCAGATTACGATCAGCGCTGGTGTTCGTTTCACGAAAGACGAAAAGGAATTTACACGCCAGGCAAATGGCGGTGGGCAGTGTAACCAATACACTAAAGCACAAGATGCGGTGTTGGTGGATGCCGGCGCGGCATTTGACCCTGTCACAAACTGTGCTGCAGACCTTCGATCGAATGCTCTGAGCCGTGCAAACCTCACGGGTAATAACTATGACCCAAGGTACAACCCACTGCCTCCTGAAAATTATGGCGTCAACATCACAGTAGATGACGAGTGGGAAGATACAACCTGGAGACTGGTTGTTGACTATAAATTCGCAGAGAACCAAATGCTATATGCGTCTGTTGCCACCGGCTTCATTTCAGGTGGATTCACAGAAACCTGCTCAACGCTAACTACTTGTGTGGCTTATGAGCCTGAAGAAAACACCAATTTTGAAATTGGTCACAAAGGCGATTTCTTTAACAATACCCTGCGTATTAACACAGCGTTTTTCTACACTGATTATGAAAACCTGCAACGTAATCAGGTGGTTCCGTTTACTGATGCTGCAGGTAATCCCGGGCAGGAAACACTGACGGTAAATGCAGGTGAGTCTACGCACTACGGTCTTGAGGTCGAGGCAACCTGGCTTGCGACTGACAACCTGACAATTCGTGCGGGCCTAGGTTTGCTTGAAGCGGAATACGACGAATTCGAATGGGATCCACAGCCGAATAACCCGGCCACTGGCATTACTGATTTCAGTAGTCTAGATGTTCCATTTGCATCGCCAACCCAGTTCAATATCGATGCGACCTACAATATTCCTCTAAATAGCGGCGCTTCCCTGTCTATGAACCTGAATGCGAATTATCAGGACGAAGCTGAGGGTTCGCCATTTGATGGCAATGCTGCAGCTGCGATTCCGGCGGTCATCAGGCATCCGACTAATTCGCAAGTCGAAGAGGTAACAATGGTTAACGCGAGCGTGACCTATCGTCCGTCAAGTGATAATTTTTATATCACTGCCTTTGGTCAGAACCTTACAGACGAAAACCAACGAACTGGGGCAAACTCAGTTGGTGCTCTCTGGGTAATGTCATTCTTTGCGCCACCCAGGCAGTATGGCATTCGATTTGGTACACGTTTCTAGGTCGGTAATGCTCACTTGAAGTGAGTAAAGTAGAAGTAAAAAGCGGATGCCTAGTGCATCCGTTTTTTTTTGTATTCTTTGGAGATAATCAATGTCTACAGGACAAAATGAACGCGTTAACAAACAGCTGTTGCTGAAAAAAGTACCCACGGGTATCTCTGGGCCCGATGATTTCGAAGTTCAGGAATCCGAGCTAGCATCAATTAGGGCAGGTGAGGTGTTGGTCGAGGCTCACTATTTTGGTGTAGATGCGGCGCTTCGTTTAATTGTACGGGATAGTGACGAGTTTCTATTTAGGGTCAAACCCGGAGACGTTGTTCGTGGATCCGCTGCCGGGCAGGTGATAGCGTCAAACAACGAGCAGTTTGCTCTAGGTGATTATGTGCTGGTTTCAGGGGGCATTCAGAACTTCATCGTCAGTAATGGCGATGATCTTGAGCGCGTCGATGTCTCTCAAGCACCTCTTGGCGGCTGGCTGGGAGGGTTTGGGGTTTCTGGGCTCACTGCTTACTTTGCGGTAACAGAGGAGTGTAGGCCTCAGCCAGGACAAACGGTGCTCATCAATGGAGCGGCAGGCGCGGTAGGCTCGATCGCAGGACAGCTCTGTAAAATGGCTGGGGCGAAAGTCATTGGACTCACAGGGTCTGCTGAAAAATGTCTATGGTTAGTTGAAGAACTGGGGTACGACGTGGCTATCAACTATAAAGAC
>JABGVY010000349.1 GCA_018645845.1 Gammaproteobacteria bacterium
CGACTTCGTTGCAACCTGGCTTTCCGGCTACTGGGTTTTTTCTGACAAAGACGCCTACATGAAGGGCCACCTGGTGCATCACAAGGATTGTGGAACGGTTGACGATCCGGACCTGAAAAACTTTGACGCCTATCCTGTCTCTATCACCAGTTTCAAACGAAAAGTAATAAGAGACATCACCGGGAAGATTGGCTGGCGACGGGTCGTATCGATTGGTCGATCACTCTACCGTTTCAACGAGTTGAAACCCGGTGTGAAAAAAATGTTGGCTGGCGGCATCATTTGCAATCTGGCACTTTTGCTGGTGCTGTCCATCGCAGGATTCGCCTGGTTGTATGCGCTGTGGGTGATCGCGTTCATGACCAGTCACATGCTGATCACCCGCATTCGACAAATCGCAGAACATGCCGCGGTGCCTGATCATTTCGATCCTGATACCCGACTGAACACCAGAACCATATACATCAATTGGTTAGAAGCTTTGCTGGTGGCGCCCCACGGCCTTAACTTCCATCTTGAGCATCACCTGATGGCCTCTGTACCGATCTACAGGCTTCGAGAGTTGCATCAAATCTTGCTGGATAAGGGTTACTACGAGGGGATTGAGTTTCCTAAAGGTTATCTGGGTCTATTACGGCGGGTCACCTACGCAACGTAGGAAGCGGGTTCTATACCTAATCTGTTTCAGAGGAGTCTTGCATGGCCGGTGCACCGGGAGACTTTCCCTGTTCTGCGTTGATCCGCTCGAAGATTTCTTCGCGGTGCACCGCGACTTCCTTCGGAGCATCTACCCCTATCCTGACCTGACTACCCTTCACTCCCAAAACCGTGATCGATATGTCATTGCCTATCATTAACGTCTCACCAACTCGCCGGGTTAATATAAGCATGATATTACTCCTTTAGTAATGCCTGCGCTTCCACGGGGGCGCACGCACTCCAGGTGGTTTCAGGTCAGTTAACCTCTTCTGACAACTCGAAAGCGGAATGCAGCGCTCTTGCCGCCAGCTCCAAATACTTCTCTGCAAGCACCACTGAGATTTTAATTTCAGAAGTCGAAATCATCTGAATATTAATTGATTCGTCAGCCAACACTTTAAACATTCTGCTAGCTACGCCGGCATGGGAACGCATTCCAACACCAACCAAAGACAACTTGGCGATTTTATTGTCGCCTGACACCTCTCTAGCATCAATGTTTTTTGCGATATTTTCCAGAATCTGTTTCGCCTGGTTGTAGTCATCTCGCCGAACGGTAAACGTGAAGTCTGTGCTCATGTCCGCAGCCACGTTCTGAACTATCATGTCTACTTCAATGTTCGCATCGCTGATTGGGCCCAGAATGGCCGAAGCAATGCCGGGCACGTCTTTGACACCCAATATCGTTAACTTCGCCTCGTCACGCGTAAACGCTATCCCTGAAATAATTGGTTGCTCCATTGAATCGTCCTCTTTCGTGATCAACGTGCCAGGTTTTTCTTCAAAGCTAGACAAGACTCGAAGCGGCACCTGGTACTTACTGGCAAACTCTACCGCCCTGGTATGCAGAACCCGGCTACCTAAGCTGGCTAACTCCAACATTTCCTCAAACGTCATTCGTTCAAGACAACGGGCACCTTCAACCACTCGTGGATCGGTCGTAAAGACGCCTTCTACATCGGTATATATCTGGCACTCATCAGCCTTCAGCACTGCGGCAAGAGCAACAGCCGTTGTATCCGAGCCGCCACGTCCCAGGGTTGTTATGTGACCTTTTTGATCGACACCCTGGAATCCCGCCACTACCGGAACGATGCCATCTGAAATCTTCGCCTGGAGCACAGTTTCATCAATTTCCAGGATCCTCGCTTTACTGTGCTCGCTGTCAGTCAGGATACTGGCCTGCCAGCCTAGTACTGATTCTGCTTTAACCCCATGTTTCAACAAGGTCATCGCCAACAGAGCAATAGTTGCCTGCTCGCCGGTGGACAGCAAAACATCCAGTTCCCGTCGAGCATCCAAGCCGTCGTAATTGACCTCATCCGCCAACGATACCAGGCGATCGGTTTCATCACCCATTGCTGAAACGACGACCACCACATCATGTCCAGCATTCCTCGATTGAATGATGCGTGCAGCAACATTTTCGATTCGCTCAATCGATGCAACGGAGGTTCCACCAAATTTTTGGACAAACAACGACATACGGCCTTAACCGGTTTTTAAAGGGCGCCTATTTAATAGAAATTTAACCGAA
>JABGVY010000187.1 GCA_018645845.1 Gammaproteobacteria bacterium
CCTGGTGAGAACCCGAAAACGCCGTAAATACAAGCTCTCCCGCATAGGGTTGCCTGATGTGAATCGGTATCTTGGTGCACTCTTCGGATACCTCAACGATCTTTGACATTTCACCGAAGTAAAGCTGAGGATCAATACCCTGCGAGAACATGTTCATCGCCATGGTCACCAAATCCAAATTACCGGTGCGTTCACCATTACCAAAGAGTGTGCCTTCTATTCTTTCCGCTCCCGCCATCAGTCCAAGCTCGGATGCGGCAACACCAGTCCCGCGATCATTGTGCGTATGCAAGCTGATGATCGCGTTTTCTCGATGAGGCAGATGCCGCGTAAAATACTCGATCTGATCCGCATAGATATTGGGCGTTGCCATTTCAACCGTACTGGGCAGGTTCAAAACAATCTTGTCATCGACAGTTGGTCGCCAGACATCCATCACCGCCGCGCATATCTCAACCGCAAAATCCATTTCAGTCGCCGTATAGCTCTCGGGCGAGTACTCCAACGTGAGCGCTGTTCCTGAGGCAACCAGTTCACGGGTATTATCTTTGACGATCTGGGTCGCGTCCGTTGCGAGATTAATTACTTCCTCACGGCTTTTGTTAAACACAACCTTTCTTTGCAGGGTCGATGTTGAGTTGTACAGATGGAAGATGACTCGCTTGGCGCCTGCCACCGCTTCACAGGTTCGCTTGATTAATTCCTCTCTTGCCTGACACAACACCTGGATCGTGACGCCGTCCGGAATACGATCTTCTTCGATGATCTTTCGGACAAAATCGAAATCAGTTTGTGACGCCGCAGGAAAACCCACTTCAATTTCGGTGAACCCAATGTCCAGCAGCAAGTCATACATTTTCTGCTTTTCGTTCGGCGTCATCGGTTCAATCAGCGCCTGGTTGCCATCTCGCAAATCGACGCTGCACCAACGCGGAGCGTCAGTAATGACCTTGTCCGGCCAGGTTCTGTCAGGCAAGGGAATGGGCTTAAATGGTTTGTATTTCTGGAACGGCATCGTCTTTCGTGTGACTGTGCCACTCGTTCGAGCAGAATTTGTCGATTGATCTTCAGCATTCATTGTTGGTATCTCGAGTATTCAGTTGGGAAGCTGCTGTTTAAGCAGGAGTCGAGCAATGCAGGAGTTTGGAAGGCCGCCTACAACGGCAGTCGTAGCAGCGCCAGAAGACCAGGCGCAGACGCAAGCAGCAGAGTGGGTCTGCTGGCTGTTGGAACCGTGTCATTTTTAACAGTGTTCATTGTCTGCTTTGTCAGTATTGACGGTAATTGTGCTTTCAGGAGCAAAACTATAGCTTGCTCAGTATAATTTGCAAGTCTAACGATCCTACTCGGGGCCATATTATTTTAGTGGTTTAAGATCTTTCCTGAATCGCTTGAAGTTTCTTACGTACCCCTGAGCACTCATTACAAGACCCTTAGTGGCCGCCTCGTTAAGCTCACGTACGATCTTTCCAGGAGACCCCATTACCAGGGAACCATCTGGGATTTCCTTACCTTCAGGGATCAGCGCATTGGCACCGATCAGGCAATTTTTCCCAATCTTGGCCCCATTCAGGACTACTGCATTTATACCTATCAGGGAGTTGTCTCCAATTGTACAGCCGTGCAGCATCACCTTATGGCCTATTGTTACACCGCGTCCAATTGTCAGAGGCATACCTGGATCAGTATGCAGCACCGATCCATCTTGAACGTTGGAACCTTCGCCTACCGTGATAACGTCGTTGTCGCCACGCAGCACCGCGTTGAACCAGACACTTGCGTCATTTTCGAGAACGACAGACCCGAGTACCGTCGCGGTATCTGCAACCCAGCAGTCCCCATTCATTTCCGGTGTCCTGTCCCCCAGTGCATAGATCATGATTTGTTAACTCCTGATTGTTCTTACGAATATTATTTGCGGAAACTCTAGCATACTGCCACGTCAGTCAACGGCTACTTCAACCCAACCTTCATAAACTCTATGACTATCATTGAAGTCAGCCCCCATATTTCATGGCCATCAAACTTAAATGCCGGAACCTGATGAGATTCCCCGTGCCTGGAAATATCGTCAATACGGATAGGTGTTGCGGTCGAAAAATAGGCCAGAGGGACTTCAAACACTGATGCAATTTCATCAGGATTCGGACGCAATCGAATACCCTGGCGAACAATCCCCACGTAGGGTTTAACCAGCAATCCATGCTTGGAAACAACCGGCCGAAGCGACCCAATGACATCGACATCTTCAGGAGAGATCCCCAACTCCTCTTCATTTTCCCGCAGCGCGGTGAACTCCAGTGAGTGGTCCGTTCGATCTTCCTTACCTCCAGGAAACGCTACCTCACCGCCATGGCTACTCAGCCCACGGGCCCGCTCGGTTAACAGGATACGCACGCCAGAAGTATCCGCCAGAATAGGCACGAGTACGGCGGCACGAGCACGTTCTTGATGAATTGAATGAGGCTCAGCGGGTTTGTGCTGCTGCAGATTTTTTCTAATGTCGCCGATCACAAGACATCCTATATACTAGGTCACATGAAATATTGTAGCCAATGCGGCGACACCGTGTCGCATATCGTACCCGAAGGGGACAACCGTCCAAGATATGTTTGCACATCCT
Source organism: Gammaproteobacteria bacterium (assembly GCA_018645845.1). Classification (GTDB taxonomy): domain Bacteria; phylum Pseudomonadota; class Gammaproteobacteria; order Pseudomonadales; family Azotimanducaceae; genus UBA9659. The sequence goes on from JABGVY010000187.1 coordinate 2,624, forward strand.
GCAAAACCATCCACTACCAGAACCCCAAGGTAGTGGCCGGTTGCCTGCCTTTTTTTGAAGACAAGGTGCTTTTGTGTAAACGTGCGATTGCACCCCGCAATGGCTATTGGACCCTGCCCGCCGGATACCTTGAAAACGGCGAGACAACATCACAGGGGGCAGTTCGAGAAACCATAGAGGAAGCTAACGCCAACGTTGAACTTGGGGATATTTACACCCTGTTCAGCTTGCCCCACATTTCCCAGATCTACCTGTTCTACCGGGCAAGACTGATAGATCTTGATTTTTTTCCAGGCCAGGAAACCCTGGAGACGAGACTATTTTCTGAACACGAGATACCGTGGAACGAGTTGGCTTTCCCGGTCATCACCGAAACCCTCGAACATTACTTTCAGGACCTGCCGGCGGGCCACTTCCCAATAAGGTCACAGGACATCGTGATCGACCGCAAACGGCACCCTATCAAATAGCCGAGTTTAATTGAAAACTAACCGACCCAGGCGCGAGCATTTCTGAAAAGGCGCATCCAGGGCGCGTCCTCTTTCCAGCTATCCGGTCGCCATGAATATTGCACTGCCCTGAACACCCGTTCAGGATGAGGCATCATGGCGAGCACCCGGCCATCTTCGCTCGTTACAGCCGTTAACGCGCCCGGGGAGCCGTTAGGGTTGCAGGGATAGCTCTTGGCAGGCTCGCCATAGTGATCGGTAAAACGCATCGCGATTTGCTCGTTACGCTCAAGGTCGGCCATCGCCAAACTGGTCATCGTCGCTCGACCTTCACCGTGGCTCACTACAATCGGCAGCAAAGCGCCGCGCATACCCTTCAGGAAAATCGATTGCGTCTGCTCGATACGCACAAGCGACAGCCGCGCCTCAAACTGTTCTGACTCATTACGAATAAACTTCGGCCATGAGTCTGTTCCTGGGATCAGTTCTTTTAGCGTTGCCAGCATCTGGCACCCATTACACACGCCCAGGGAGAAGGTGTCGGGCCGATTGAAAAACCGCTGAAACTCGTCCCGAACCCTGGAATTGTAAAGAATGGATTTCGCCCAACCTTCCCCCGCACCCAGAACATCCCCATAGGAAAAGCCGCCACAGGCCACCAGGCCTCTGAACTGTTCCAACGTTGTTTTTCCTGAGATCAGCTCACTCATGTGAACATCAACCGCTGTAAAACCGGCCCGCGTGAAAGCCGCTGCCATTTCCACCTGACTGTTTACACCCTGCTCTCGAAGTATCGCCACCAGTGGCCTGATACCAGTTGCGATCATCGGCGCGGCTATATCCTGGTTGATGTCGAATTGGTGTTCGACCGATAGCCCCGGATCATCATCTTCAGCCACAGTATTGAATTCTTCCTGCGCACACTTGGGATTATCACGCAGCCCTTGAATCTGGAAACTGCTCCGCGCCCAATGTGTTTCCAACTCTTTCCTGGTGGACAAAAAGAGCTCTTCCTTTCCCTGTTTGATACTGATCGACTGATCTAGGCGGACACGTGCAATTTCCTGCCCGACCAAGCCATGATTCGCAAGCTCTTCCGTTACGCTTTCCAGCGTCCTGGCATGCACCTGAATCACAACGCCGAGTTCCTCGTTAAAGAGGAAATCAATCGGGTCATTGCCAGAGGGGACGACAATATCCAGGCCGGTTCGCGCTGCGAATGCCATCTCCAGCAGCGTCGTGATCAAGCCACCGTCAGATCGATCATGGTATGCCAGAACCTCATCCAGGTTTTTCTGCAGGAACTGGAAGAGTTTTTTGAGCAATTCAGGATTTTCCAGATCCGGCGCTTCCGTTCCCATGGTGGAATAGGTCTGCCCCAGAATGCTTCCACCTAAACGCTGTTTGCCTGCCGCCAGATCGAGCAAAAGTATGACTGTATCCTCCGGCAGTGGCCGGAGTTCCGGCGTTACTGCTTTTCGAATATCAGAAACGGGAACAAAGGCTGAAACAATCAGCGATACCGGGGAAGTCACCGCTCTGGAATCTCCATCTTCCTGCCAACGTGTCTGCATCGACAGGGAGTCCTTACCGACAGGTATAGTGATACCAAGCGCTGGACACAGCTCGATGCCGACGGCTTCAACAGCGTCAAACAACGCTGCATCTTCGCCCGAAGCACCTACCGCGGCCATCCAGTTCGCCGACAAACATATGTCTTCGATTCTCTCTACTCTTGCCGCGGCAATATTGGTCAGTGCCTCGCCAATTGCCATGCGGGCCGAAGCTGCGCTGGACAAGATAGCCAGCGGAGTTCTCTCGCCCATCGCCATCGCCTCTCCGGTATACCCGGAAAACCCTGAGGCAGTCACTGAGACATCTGCAACGGGTGTTTGCCAGGGACCGACCATCTGGTCACGGGCGACAAGCCCGCCAACGGAGCGGTCACCGATAGTGATCAAAAATTTCTTACTGGCGACAGTAGGATGACTCAATACACGGACTAACGCCTCGCCCAGATTAATTCCGGATGGCAATGGCTTTGTTTTTACAGATTCACGGACAACTGACTTGTGTAGCTTCGGCGGCTTACCAAAAAGAACGGATAAGGGGATATCGACCGGCGAACCACCAAGCATTGAATCGGTCACTTCAAGCTGATCGCCTTCTTTAGCTTCGCCAACAATTGCATAAGGGCATCGTTCCCTTTCACAGATCCTTGCGAAACGTTCGACATCGTTCTGAGGGACCGCAAGCACATACCGCTCCTGGGCTTCGTTGCACCAGATTTCACGCGGTGTCATACCAGGCTCCGCATTCGGGATTTTTCGAAGCTCGAAAGAACCACCGACACCACCATCCTTGACCAACTCAGGAAGGGCGTTCGACAGACCACCTGCGCCCACGTCATGGATGAACTGAATGGGATTGTCAGCCCCCAATTGCCAGCACTGGTCGATAACTTCCTGACAACGATGCTGAAGCTCTGGGTTTCCGCGCTGCACACTCGCAAAGTCCAGGTCCGCGGTGCTTTCGCCTGATGCCATGGAAGAGGCAGCTCCACCGCCTAAGCCAATTAACATCGCAGGACCGCCGAGTACAATCAGGGCTGCGCCGATCTCAATACCGTCTTTCTGAACATGTTCTGCCCGGATGTTCCCTAAACCGCCGGCGATCATAATGGGCTTATGGTAGCCGCGAATCTCGCCATTCACTTCCTGCTCGAAGGTTCTGAAATACCCGGTAATGTTAGGGCGGCCAAATTCGTTATTGAAAGCTGCTCCGCCAATTGGTGCACTAATCATGATATCCAGAGCGGACGAGATACGATCTGGTTTACTGGCATCTATTTCCCAGGCTTGTTTCGAGCCCGGAATATTGAGATTGGAAACCGTGTAGCCTGACAACCCTGCTTTCGGTTTACCACCCCGGCCGACGGCCCCTTCGTCCCTGATTTCTCCACCGGAACCGGTTGCTGCACCGGGGAAAGGCGCTATTGCTGTCGGGTGGTTGTGGGTTTCCACTTTAATCAGGATGTGAACGTCTTCCTGGTACTCCTTATACTCTCTGTCGCGCGGGTCCGGGTGGAAACGGCTGGATGGATGTCCCGAGATAACCGCCGCATTATCTTCATAGGCAGACAGCACGCCTTCACCGTTGGTCTTGGCGTAGGTGTTTTGAATCATGTCCATCAACGAATGATCTTTTTCCTCACCATCGATGGTCCAACTGGCCCGAAACGTTTTGTGCCTGCAATGTTCGGAATTCGCCTGTGCGAACATCATCAGTTCCACATCGGTAGGATTGCGATTTAACTCAGTGTAGGCATCTTCAAGGTAACTGATTTCGTCACTGGTCAGCGCCAGGCCAAGCTCCACGTTGGCGAGTTGCAAGGCCGAAATTCCTTGACCCAATAAATCAACCTGCCCCAATGGACCGGGCTCTGTTGCTTCAAACAGGTACCCGACTTCAGTCGTACCAACGACTTCTTCAGTCATACGGTCATGAATAAACTGATCGGCTACATTAGGTTTGTCAGCGTCAATACGATAAGCGATACCGCGCTCAATCCTGATGACCTTTTCGAGGCCACAGATTCGAGCAATATCAGTTGCTTTGGAACTCCAGGGTGAAATCGTGCCACTTCTTGGCACCACCAGGCGCAACAGATGATCGGATGACATCAGGTCGCTACGCTGGTTCTCCTGCGCGCCATAGCGCAGTAAGCCAGTCAGGACAGCCAGATCCTGCTGATCAAGCTCTTCGTTCAGATCGACAAAATGCATGAACTGTGTGTCAATCCTGTTGACATCCAGGCCCTCAGCGGCCAATTCAGAATGAAGTTTACTAACCCTGAACGACGACAAAGCAGTCGGCCCCGGCAAAACCAGCATTACCATTATTTTCTTCGCTCCCTAAAAAAAGCTGACATCAACGCTTTGCATTCCTTTTCCAGCACACCTTCACTTACAGTAACTTTGTGATTCAGGCCGGGATTATCCAAAACCCTGGAGGAGGAGCATACCGCTCCCGCCCTTGGCTCTCTTGCTCCGAATATCAGCCGCTCAATTCGGGCGTGAACAAGCGCGCCAGCGCACATGGTACAGGGTTCAACGGTCACCACCAGCGTGCAGCCCGGTAAACGGTAGTTCCCAAGGGTTTGCGCTGCATCCCTGAGTGCCATGATCTCTGCATGGGCTGTCGGATCATGACCGCTAATAGGCTGATTGAACCCCCGACCTATGATTCGGTTTTCACGGACGACGACCGCACCCACGGGCACTTCATCATGTCGGCCAGCTTCCCCGGCAAGCGCCAGAGCAACCTGCATCCACTCTTCGGACATCAACCCCACGCTATCATTACCGTCGGTTTACGGGATTTAATATCAATCGAAGCATGCGCCTTTAGCGCAAAGGTAAGAGCAAAGGTAAGAGCAAAGGGTAGAGCGGTCATAACGTCTATAGTCTTCCAGGTTAAACGCGCGGCAGCCTCAACACACCATCTACCACCACCGACCGCGCCAACGGGTTTCACCGGCAAATTGACTACAAATAGCAAGCAAAGGCAAGCTGAAATAGGCGATAAGTACCGTTAATTTCCTGCCACCGGGCTCTCGATTTTCGAGCGGCATTTTAGGGTAGTTTGAGCCCAGCAGTAACGCTCAGAAAGTCAGGGGACTTTAATGTGTCACTTATGCCTGCGCGAGCCGCTCGATCCCGGCTAAAATGTAGACCACCACGCGCTCAATTGTCTCGTTCCTGTCAAACCCTTCGGTTGCGGCAAGCTCTGCCGCGGCGATAGACGCGCCTGATGACATGCTGACAACCATCATCGCCTGGCGCTGATCCAGGTGATACTGTTCTGCCGCCATGCGCACCAGGAAGCGAGCAACCTGGCGACTATGTTGATCACGTTTGGCTTTAATCTCTGACGCAATTTCCGGTTGAGAAAGCAGCAGCGGCAAGATATTCCCGGGCGCGTGGTGGTCAAAATTACTGGTGACGGAAAGCCGGACGATATCTTCGAAGTTTTTCACTTCGCGCGCCACTGAACGGAACTCCTCGGCAAAGCGCTGATACTCCCGCAGAAGGAGTGTCTGTAGCAATTCAGGGCGACTCGAAAAATAGTTATAAACCAAAGGCGCTGACACACCCGCTGTTTTGGCCAGACCTTCCATTGTGAATGCCTGTACCCCTCCCGCAATCACCATGGTAAGCGTCGTGTCCAGCAACTGATTACGCCGCGCTGTCGGCGAAAGCCGGGTTCTTAATCGCTGCTTCTCCATCACCGCATTCTATCTTTATTATTGACAATCTAAAATAGTGTGGTTATTTTTGACTGTCTAAAATAACCATAGCTAGAGATTAATCATGACCTACGCTGCTCATCGACGCATTATTGATGTCGATTCACACCTGATTGAACTTGATGACTTTCTACATACTGCCGCCAGTCCCGAACACCTGGATCTTGTGCCATCAATGCTCGAGCAAAAAGGACTGCCAGTTGTTAAGGCCGGGCTGGACCGCGGCCGGGAATTATTCGAAAAAAGGCAAAATGACCCATCAAGCATGGCTAAATTTGAAGCCTCGCTCATGGACAACACTAAAAATGGCTGGAGTCGGCTAGGCGCTTTTGACCCCAAAGAGCGTTCGCACACGCTCGACCTTTTAGGGTTTGAAATGCAATGGGTATTGCCGACCTTTTCTTTTCATCAGACCCTGGCCGCTGCCAAAGGAAAAGCACTCGAGGCGACTTCAATAACGCTCAACAAAGCCATGGCAAATTTCTGCGCCCATGACGATCGACTAAAAGCAGTCGGTTACTTACCGCTTAACCTGGGACCAGAAACAGCCAAAGCCATCATGGACGAAGGCTTCTCCCAGGGTTGCTACACGTTCCTGCTGCCCACCAACGAACCGAACCCAGAAGGTCGCTCATTTACGCATCCGGACTTCGATCCAATATGGGCAACCTTCGCGGAACGACAAACGCCCGTTGGCTTGCACGTTGCCGCCAATGGTGATTACAACCCGGTCTCGCCCAGTTTCAAGAATAACGGCAGGTCGGAGCTGGCTTTGGGCGGCGATGCACCGACCGGCGAATTAAGCCTGTTAAATATTGGCGCCAGCGCCCAGTTATTTTTATCCGCCATGATCTTTGATGATGTCTTTGCACGCCATCCCGAACTGCGCGTTATCAGCATGGAACATGCTGCGTCCTGGTTACCCTCGTGGATGCACCAACTCGACTTTACGGCGAAATTGTATAAACGTATGAGAAAGTTTGAAGAGGCACCCTCGGTAACGGCCAAGCGCCACCTAAAAGTCTCGCCATTTGCCGGCGAACCTGTCGGCTGGATAATCGACAACGTTGGCGAAGACATGCTGGTGTTTGCATCGGACTACCCGCATCCAGAAGGTACGGGTGACCCTATCGCCAAGTTCGAACGAACCATGTCGAACTGCAATCAAGCCACCATGGATAAATTTTACTTCGGTAACATGTTGGATGTCATGGGGCTGTCCTAAGCCTCAATTGCGCTTCCAGCTTATATCGTTACCTGCCAGGGCACCTGCGCGTCTGGCAAGCTCGACGCGCAGACCCTATTTAGGAACCATTCACGTACCATTGCGTTAAGACGCTAGCCATACCCTGGCTCATGTGGCACCTTCATTATAAAAATCGGCAAAGTGTTGCTCTCTGTTATCTTTCAACATTCCAGCGGTTTCATCCATAAACCTATTTCGATCGCTTCTGGTTCTAAATATCCAAATGCACACGGTATCGTTGCTGTGGTAAATCGCTTTTAGCTCGTCATCGATATCACAAATTTCTTGTGGAATATCCGCTTCGATGCAAATCATCTTGCCCCCCCGACCTGCATCCTACATGCAGCTGATCAATAACAAAGTTCTACCGCCATTAGACAGGGCCGGCGCTTTCTAGAACGGCCTGTAGCGCCGGTTTTTCACTTTTACATTTAGCCCTGTTTCCCTAGTTATAGTTAAAAACCGCTTCCAGGGGGATACCAAATTCATTGCTAATCTTAAACGCAACCTCCAAGGAAGGAGAATATCTATCCTTTTCAATTGCGATTATTGTCTGACGAGTTACCCCAACCTTTTCCGCTAAAGTTTGTTGCGACATCTCACCGGCCTCGAACCTCAACTTTTTGATGTTGTTGGTTATTTTCTTCGACAACTTAAAACCCTTTTCGGTAGTAATAAAGTTGAGTTAAAAAATGAGTAACCTCTGCTAAAACAAAGAACAAAAGTAACAAATGAAACACGCCACCAGGCGTCGTTAAGTTAGGTAAATGATCAAACCAGGTATTTAGTAAAATGTGCCCCATATAAAACCAAATGCAGGCACTTAAAACCCAGTAGCTGTATCTGTAAGAAACCTTTTCGATCAGCTTGTCTCGCTCATCTGCTAGTTGTGAATTATTCTTAAAGCTCACAAACACCTGAATAATGCTTTCCAAAACAGCAATCAAAACAATCAGGATAATGAATTCAACTAACCCCGGTGGTTCAGCGCTAAGTCTTAAATTTGTAAAACTTCCATAGAAATACCATCCGAATACCAGCAAGGTCACTCCTAGAGAAGCGATTAAACCTTTTTCCTTATTCGAAAACTCCATACAATTCCCTGTGTCTACTTATTTTTACATAATGTATAGTATTTTTTACACATAATCACACGCCTTTTTCGTTACTTAAGGTTGAGAATCGTCACCGTGGTGTAGTGTGTTTACGCTTATGCGGGTCCGCTTTTCCTACATCCAAGCTTCTCAAACATAGCGTTAAACTTTGCCAACCTGTTTTGTATTGTTACTGTTTCGCTTGGCAGCCGGTATACGCAACTCACTGTTCCCGTGAATACTCAAGGTAATCAAGTCTGCCATTGAGAAATGGCTGCTACTTTTACTGAGCCAGATCTCCCAAAGTTGCCTCCGGCACTTTACGCCGACCCCACCAATAAAGTTCCCATGACAACTGACCTGGTTTGACCGAGCTAGCACCAGGACGTAAATTGCTGAACTACAGAAAAGCACCGGACAACAGACGATGCGAAACGACGCAGAGCTTCTCGACTACATTCTTTCCCACATTGATCACGGTACAACCGATCTCGGTGATGAAATTTGGTACGAGCCAGTTGAAAACTACAGTTCTCAGGCGCGCTTTGATTCAGAGCGCCGACTTATGCGACGGTTACCTATCCCATTTTGCCCGATCGCCGCATTGCCTGAGCCTGGCTCATATGTGGCGCGCAACGCAGCGGGCGTACCTATTGTGGTAGTCCGAGATCTCGATGGGACTATTCGGGCATTTCGAAACGCCTGCCGTCACAGGGGTATGCAATTGGCTGAGGGTTCAGGACATACAAAGCTATTTCGTTGTACTTATCATGGCTGGGCATACCGGTTGGATGGTCGGCTTGAATACGTACCGCACGATCACGGCTTCCCTAACCTTGACAAAGATGGCAACGGTTTAGTGCCAGTTCATGCGGTAAACGTCCAAAGTGGACTGGTATTTATCACACAGGATGAACCCGTTGGGCCTGGCGCACTGGAATCCTTACCGGATCTACTATCAGACGATCAGGTCCTGTTTGAATCAGATGAGCACGTGGACAAGATCAACTGGAAACTCACAGCGGAAGGTACGCTTGAGGGTTATCACATCAAGCCAACGCACCCGGAATCCTTCTTTCCTTATGGTTATGACAATTTAAACGTCATTGAGTTACAGGGGCCGAATTCCCGCGTCTGCTTCCCCTTCAGGCGCATTGAAAAATTACGCGATGCGCCACGGGAAAACCTGTCACTCGATCGTATGGTCACGCTGGTCAACCGTATATTTCCGTTTGCCTCGGTCACCCGACTTGCTCAGCATTACAATGTTAGCCTGGCTGAACCCGAATCACCGACGCGAACCCGATACTTCAGTTACAAACTCACGCTGCCAATCACTGATGGCGGCGCAGTCACTGAAGAAATTCTGGCAAGGGCTAAAAAAGATGCCGCTTTCCTTTCTGATACCGGTAACAAGGAAGACGCGAAAGTAGTGAGTGACATTCAAGCTGCCATCGGTTCAGGTGCCAACACCCACTACCAGTTTGGTCGGTTTGAATCAGCGATTGGACACCTTCATCGAAATCTGGCGCGCTACCTGGAACGATTGGATCAGCTTGAGCGCGACGTTTGATCAATGGCGTACACAATTTAAAGGGGTAGAAGATTCGAGTTGGCTCCTGGCATAACCCGCCATGGCCGCTGCTAGGGTCTGTTGCTCAGAAACCCAAATCACGAATGTACTCGAAAGATAAGCCCGTGAAGTTCTGACAAGTTAACTTGTCAGAATCCTGCAAACGGATTGTCGCCGGACTGGTGATCATCATTGCCGTTATCATCAACATTTACCGTGACCGCAACGAGAGCGTGGGCGATTTTTTCCAGTCCTGCTAAAACGTTAACCTTCCACATTGCTTAGCGAGGAGCCGACCCGTTAAAACAAATATTGCCTTGACAGCGTACCCGCTGTATTCAACGATAGGCCCTGTACAGACATTGCACAACCAATGTCTACAAAGTATCTTCGGATCCGCTAATCCAAAAAATCTAATCAGGGTAATGTCGCCATCAGGGGAAAAGCAGTCTAAAAACATCATTCCGTTATAGGGGAAAGCCATTTGGACCGACTAAAGAAATCGACGCTGTTTTACTACAGCCTGGCGGACCTGCCCATAGCCATGTCACTGTTTCCGGTGGCGGTGTTCATTCCTCGCTTCTGGACCAGCGACATGGGGGTGCCACTCGTCACGCTCGCTTCCATCGGCATTGCAGTGCGTATCTTCGACGTAATCACCGACCCGTTGATGGGCTACATCAGCGATCATACGCGCAGCCGCTTCGGCCGCTGCAAGCCGTGGATATTTCTGGCAACACCCATCATGATGCTCTCTGTTTATATGCTTTTCATACCGCCAGAAGGGGCCGGCACCGTACACTACGCGATCTCGAGCGTGGGACTTTCCATCGCCATCACCATGATGCTGATTCCCTACTACGCCTGGGGCGCCGAACTCTCCACCGACTACAACGAACGTTCACGAATTACCGGCGGACGGGCTATGGCCGGCATCGCCGGCAGCCTATCGGCACAATTAGTGCCCGGAGCAGCACTACTGTTCTTCGGTATTGGCGGCAGCAACCAGGTGCTGATGCTGGTGGGCACCACCATGCTGGTTCTCATGCCTATTTGCATAAGCTTGTGCTTGAGAAAGGTACCCGAACCCCAAACGTTCCAAAAATCCGTAGTGCCCGTGCTGGCGGGCCTCAAGCTCATGTGGCAAAACCGGCCGTTTAAACAGCTGGTACTGGCATTTATGATCGGCTCTATCGGGCTGAGCATCACCACCCCCCTGTATTTGTTTTTCATCGCCGATGTCTTGAACGCCGAAGACAAAGCCATTTACATGCTGACATTCTTTTTTCTCTCGAGCTTCGCGGCAGTGCCATTCTGGGTATGGCTGTCCGGACGGATCGGTAAACACCGCGCGTATCTGGCGGCTTTCTTCCTGCTGGCGTTTGCCCACCCACTCTACTTGTTGCTGGGCGAAGGCGACTTCTGGTGGATGCTACCCATCACGATACTCACCGGGTTTGCCGGAGGCGGCTTCTCTTCGACCTTGCCCAACTCCATGAAAGCTGACGTTATCGATCTTGACACGCTCAATAGTGGCGAGAACCGCGCTGCACTATTCTTCTCCTCCTGGTCATTCGCCCAGAAAGCCACTGGCACTATTGGCGGGAGCCTCGCGTTGTTTGGTCTGGCGCTCTTCGGATTCGATCCCTTGCCAGAGGCAGTCAACGGGGCCGACGAGTTGTTCGGCCTGCGCTTTTTGTTCTCCACCTTTCCGTCTCTGTTCTTCCTGGGCGGTGCCGCCATTGTCTGGAACTATCCAATCACTGAAGAGATGCAACTCGATATCCGCGCGCAGATTGAGGCCAGAGATCAGGCCAGTTTAGACACCTCGCCCGCATAGACCGGAACTAACTAAGCCACTCGACGATAGTCATTATTGCAAGTCGCAGATCAATTTACCCAAACGAGCGACATTTCGACGGGCCTGATACTCTGGCAATCGAATCGTGCAGGCAGCCCCACCTTTAGTAAAGGTGAGCTGCTGGGTACCGGTAACCATTTCAGCCTGAAACAAACCATTCCCATCGGTTAGGGCAAGCCCCTCGACACCCTTAATGAGGGCGTTCTGTAAAGGCTCCCCTGTGCTTAAAAAAACCCGCCCTATCCCAATCAACACCTGCGTGAGTGTCGCCTGAACAGAGATAACATTCCCCGGGTAGAGCGTCATTGGACTTCCCTTATAGTCAATGCTTTCGATCGACCTGCCCGATGGAGAAAAACTAATATCGTATGTTCGATACGCTGCAGCAGGAATAAAAACCTCTTTATTCGCTTCTATGTTGGCTTTCGTTGAACCATTCATTTTCACTTTTATAAGATTATCGCTATTTTCTGGCCCCTCCACTTTTACAACAAACCCAGAATTACCAGAACGCTTGCCACCCAAATAGATCCTGCTTCCGGTTGACGCAACCCTTGTGCTCATTGAACCCGTATACTCCCAGCTGTTTGCATCGATATTGCGCTTAGCGGTAAACCCCGCTGTGCCTCGATGCGTTTTAGCCCGAAAACTGGATGCTATAGCATTTTGTTGTTGGTGATCGGCACGCAAGGAGAAAGCATAGTCGTTACCGGCAGGCGTATTTCGCTGCCACCTTGTATCAATACTTCCGGTTAGACTCTGCGACTGTCCCAACTGGTTAGCTTGCTCTGTTTGGTAGATGGCAGAAGCAGAGGACTTCCAAGGCCCATTACTCATCCTGAATTGTAAATTGACAAGAAACAATATCTCACCGTCATTGCTTGATAGTTCAACATTGCTGCTCAAATCACTCATCCAAGGCAGTGCTGGTGGCGACCATCGAGCGCCATAGCTTTTGCTTTCGGATGCCCTATAGGCCACTGTTTCGACGCCCGGCAAAGCACTGATTTGGGCATAGTCCGCAAAGACGCTAAAGGCGCCATGATTTTCTGTCAAAAAATAGGCGCTAATATTCGCCTGCGTAATCTCTGACCCAAGCTGAGATACCTCGTCAGCCTTCAAATTTCCGCCAGAAATCTTTCTCGCACTGATATTTACATTGCCACTCTTGTATCGATACCTGAAACGAATATCCC
>JABGVY010000215.1 GCA_018645845.1 Gammaproteobacteria bacterium
GGAATTATACCCAAGCTGATATATAATGCGCGGCAAATTTTCCATCCTTTGACCACAAGGCATTAATGACCAAGCAACGCAAAGCCGTATCCCTGATATCAGGCGGATTAGACTCCATGCTGGCAACACGGGTGCTTCTGGATCAGGGTATCCATGTCGAGGGTATCAATTTTTTCACGGGCTTCTGTGTTGAAGGCCATACACACGCCATTCGCTCCAAAGATAAGAAGAAAGAGAAACGCAACAACGCCCTGTGGGTCGCAGAAGAGCTCGGCATCAAGCTGCATATTATTGATGTTATTGAAGAATACAAAGATGTGGTCCTTAACCCAAAGCACGGCTATGGCCAGAACCTGAACCCATGCCTGGACTGTAAGATCTTCATGGTGAACAAAGCAGCGGCCTGGGCATGGATGGAAGAGAACGATTTCGACTTTATTATCACCGGCGAAGTCATCGGTCAGCGACCAATGTCCCAGAGAAAGGAAACCATGCCAATTATTGCCAGGGAATCCGGCGCTGATGATCGACTGTTACGTCCACTGTGTGCAAAAAATTTACCGCCTACGCTTCCCGAACGCGAGGGCTGGGTGGATAGGGACAAGCTATTTGGCTTTCATGGACGTGGCCGCACCCCTCAGATCGAGCTGGCAAAGTCCCTCGGTATTGAGGAATATTCGCAACCGGCCGGAGGCTGCTGCTTCCTGACAGACAATTCCTATGCCAGTAAACTGGGCGATCTCTGGCAATCTCGTGGTGAACGCACTTACGAGATTGATGACATCATGCTGCTCAAAGTCGGCCGACACCTTCGCCCTGCACCACACTACAAACTCATCATCAGTCGGGAAGAAGGCGAGAATCACTACTTGACAGGTTACCAGCACGAACACACCGTTATCCGGACAGTTTCCCATCGCGGTCCCGTCACCATTGTTGATGGCAGCCCGGACGATGATGACCTGCTCTTCGCTGCCCGCATAGCTGCACGGTACAGCCAGGGCAGGGACGCAGACAGAGTCACGCTATCCATTACCCGGCCCGGCACGGACGAACGGGAGGTTACGGTACCTCCACTGGCAGCTACAGAAGTCCTCGAGAACTGGCATGTCTGATCACGAGATCGATGCTCGCAGACTTCTCTGCCCTATGCCTGTGATTCGCACCCAGGACAAGATCAACACCCTTGAAGATGGTGACCTGCTCACGGTGGCCTGCACCGACCCGGGTGTCACCAGCGACATTCCAGCCTGGTGCCGCATCCATGGTCACGAGATCGTCAATACGCTTACAGAGGAACGGGAAATATTCATCACCATCAGAGTTCATAAAAACCAGGCGCGAGCACCATAATCGAGCACCCTTTTCGTGAACGCGCTATTATGGTGCATCATTGGCGTTGCGGATCCCCGCAAAGCCAGTAAATACAAGGCATTTATTAATACACCGGAATGGCATATTCTTTGCTCCCTTAAATGCGCTAAATAAAGACCTTCAACAAAATTCGGTAGAGGAGTGAACCATGTCAGAGAAAACTCTGGGATTGATAAAAGAACACGAAGCGAGGTGGGTAGATCTCAGATTTACCGATTCCCGCGGCAAAGAACAACACGTAACCAACAGTGCGTCAAAAATCGACGAGGATTTTTTCGAAAATGGCGCCATGTTTGACGGTTCCTCCATCGCTGGCTGGAAACCGATTAATGATGCAGACATGATCCTGATGCCTGATGATTCAACAGCACTGGTTGACCCATTTACAGAAGAAATAACCATTAACCTGCGTTGCGATATCGTCGAACCCAGCACGTTGCAGGGATACGAGCGAGACCCACGAGCCATTGCCAAACGCGCAGAGGCCTTCCTGTCCTCGACCGGAATCGGTGATACAGCCTACTTTGGCCCGGAACCCGAATTTTTTGTTTTCGACGACGTCAAATACAAGGCCACCATGAGCGGTGCCATGTATGAAATCGAATCTGAAGAAGCGGCATGGATGACAGCTGCTACCGTCGAAGGCGGCAATACCGGTCACAAACCCGGCATTAAAGGCGGTTACTTTCCCGTACCTCCGGTCGATTCACTCCTGGATGTAAGAAACAGCATGTGCTCGGCCATGGAATCCATGGGCATCGACATTGATCTGCATCACCACGAAGTCGGTACCGCAGGACAGTGCGAAATTGGCGCGAGGTTCAATACTCTGGTCACCAAAGCGGACGAAGTCCAGATCTACAAATATTGTGTCCACAATGTCGCACACGCTTACGGCAAGACCGCGACCTTCATGCCCAAGCCACTGGTTGGTGACAATGGTAATGGTATGCATGTTCACCAGTCCCTCTGGAAAGATGGCACGAATCTATTTGCCGGTGATGGCTACGGTAGCCTCTCACAGACTGCTTTGTACTACATTGGCGGTATCATCAAACACGCGCGGGCGCTCAACGCATTCGCCAACGCTTCTACAAACTCTTACAAACGACTGGTACCAGGTTTCGAGGCTCCGCTGATACTGGTTTACTCGGCGATGAATCGTTCTGCTTCGATTCGTATTCCTTACGTCCAGGGTGGCAATCCTAACGGTATTAGAGCCGAAGTACGTTTTGGCGATCCCACGGCGAACCCTTACCTGATGTTCGCCTCCATGCTGATGGCTGGTCTGGACGGTATCAAAAACAAGATCGACCCTGTTGGTCCTCTCGACAAAGACTTGTACGACCTGCCTCCAGAAGAGCTAAAAGATTTTCCAACGGTCTGCTCATCACTGGGTCAGGCGCTGGATGCACTGGATGCGGATCGAGATTTCCTCCGCCAGGGCGATGTGTTTACCGACAGCATGATCGATGGGTACATTGAACTTAAGCGTGAGGAAGTTCAGAAACTCGACATGACCACGCACCCGGTTGAGTTTGAAATGTACTATAGCGTCTAGTGCAGCTTTCCCCGACCCTGTCGGGAGAAAACCAAAAAAGCCCCTCTGGTTAGGGGCTTTTTTTTGCCTGCGTTACACTACACAATAGAACAGGCATGCCGATTGAGTCACCTATGAAAATACTCCCAGCAATATTACTTGCACTGGCAAATCCCTTCGCCTGGGCAGGAGAAGTCTATCGAGAAGTTAACGATGAGGGCGTGCCCACCTTCTCAGACCAGGCTACACCCGGCGCGGAACCTATTACTCTTCGTCAACCCAGCATATTCACCGATACAACGTACCCGCAAAGTCAACTGGAACAACGAAGTGACGATTCGCTGACGGCAAAGAAAACGGACTATAGCCTGCTGGTAACTAACCCGCTCGACGACTCAGTTGTCCGCGACAATGCAGGAAACCTGAACCTGACTATTTCGATCTCACCATCGGTCCAATCAGGGCACAGTGCCGAACTTCTGATGGACGGAACTAAAATTCGCAACGTCCACGGAAGCGGTACCATCGGACTCACTAACGTTGATCGAGGAACGCATGCTTTCAATATCAGAATTATCGATAAACAAGGCAATGTCATCACCGATGGCCCCAGCAACAACATTTCGATCCTCAGATACCACTCCCCTTAAAAGCCCAAGGTAGCCGTGCGGTAGCACTAGTTCCTGAACTCAACGCCATGGGTGCACCGCAACCCTGCCCCACAATTAACGCACTGTTATGGTGCACATTGCCGAACCCACTTGCTATGATAACCCCCGGGTAAGCGCCTGAAGCGCCTTTCTGCAGGGCGTTTTCGTCAAATTCCCTTTTTGGTGCACTTCTTGCAAACCCAATGAATCAATTTCTTAACTAATGCGAACAGGCCCCGGCGACTTTGGCTCCTCTAACAGCCCTATGACAACAGAACATAAACCCAAAAGTGAAACCCCAAGTGAAACCGTCCTTGGCAACCTGTCTACGGCAATCCTGGTCCTTGGCGAAGAGCACAATATCCTGTTCGCTAATCAGGCAGCAGAAAACCTGTTAAAAGAATCGGCTACCCAGATGGCTGGTCAGTGTCTAATTGACCTGATCATTAACGGCGAGGAGCTTGCCGAAATCGTCAGCGAAGCCGCTTTGACTAACAAGACCTTCACCCGGCGAAGAATGCAGCTGCTGTTACCCGGTAAGGACAATTTTACAGCCGATGTTACCGTCACACCGGTTCTGGATCGAGGGCAGACCGTCCTCGAGCTTATTCCCATGGACCGCTATCTACGCATTGATCGTGATGCTGCTATACAGGAACACCACGAAGTCACACGCCAGATGGTTAGGGGACTCGCTCACGAGATCAAGAACCCTCTGGGAGGCATCAAGGGTTCTGCAGAGCTGCTCGCGAGGGAGCTTCCTGATAAATCTTTGCAGGAATATA
Organism: Gammaproteobacteria bacterium; assembly: GCA_018645845.1. Classification (GTDB taxonomy): domain Bacteria; phylum Pseudomonadota; class Gammaproteobacteria; order Pseudomonadales; family Azotimanducaceae; genus UBA9659. The sequence goes on from JABGVY010000215.1 coordinate 4,350, forward strand.
CCGACATCATCATCGAAGAAACCAATCGACTAACGTCGTTGCTCGACAGGATGCTCGGACCCAACACCCTGGCACAGAAAACATCGATATCGATTCACCAGGTTCTTGAACGAACGGCAAACCTTATCGAACTGGAATCCAGGAATCTGGAGGTCATCCGTGACTATGATCCAAGCATCCCCGAACTACTCATTGACCCCGAGCTAATGCTGCAAGCAATGTTGAATGTCGCCAGGAATGCCATGCAAATCCTTGAAACGACGCCTCATCCGGCACTGACTTTCACCACTCGGATCGAAAGGCAGTTCACTATTAACGGCCAGCGACACAAGGTCGTTGTTCGCGTGGACATTAAGGACAACGGATCTGGAATCCCGCTGGATATACAGGAACAACTATTCTATCCAATGATCTCACGGAGACCCGGAGGCACCGGGCTGGGGTTGACTTTTGCTCAATCAATTATTGCGCAACACAACGGCATGATCGAGTTTGAAAGCGAACCCGGTGACACC
>JABGVY010000185.1 GCA_018645845.1 Gammaproteobacteria bacterium
ATGAAATTACCTTTATACTTAAAGCCTGGCATTTTGATTTTTGCGATGAGCCTATTCAGCGAGAATGCCATGCCATCACAACAGCCGGAGTTAAGCCTTGGCATTGTGCCTCAGCAGGCCGCCTCTAAACTCGCCAGGCTTTGGACACCGATCATTATTTACATTCAAGATGAAACGGGGGTTAGGCTGCGGTTTAAGACGGCGAAAGACATTCCCACATTCGAACAGCGATTACTCGCTGGTGAGTACGATCTGGCCTACATGAACCCATACCATTATACGGTTTTTAGTCAAAAGCCAGGGTACAGGGCATTTGCAAAAGAGGGCGAGAAACGCCTTAAGGGTATTATTGTTACCCGTAAGGACAGCACATTACATCAGCTAAAGGGATTGGAAGGCATGACACTCAGTTTCCCCAGTCCAGCGGCCTTCGCCGCGTCGGCTGTACCTAGAGCTTTTTTGCGAGAAGAAGGTATTGATATAACGCCAAAATATGTCTCCTCTCACGATTCTGTTTATCGTACTGTAGCCGCGGGTATCTACCCAGCCGGCGGCGGAGTCTTGCGAACCTTTAACAATGTTGATAAAAACATAAAAGGTCAGCTCCGTATCTTGTATACCACCGATGGCTATACCCCGCATGCTTTGGCTGTACACCCGAGAGTAGTATCTCGGCAGGTGGCGCTCATTAGGGATTGCTTGATAGCCATGCACACTGATACTGAGGGCAAAGCACTATTGAAGGGGATTAATTTTTCTTCGGTTGTCGAGGCTGAGCATGAAGATTGGGACGACGTTAGAGCCCTTAATATTACCCTGTTGGACCACTTACTTGAGGCTAATGCCATTAGATAGCTGGCAGCTTGGCTACGGGTTAAGGGCGAGGACGTAAATTGTCTTTTCGATTAAAAACGATATTGGGCGTGGCGCTTATTGAAGCAGCTCTGCTGAGTCTATTGGTTTATGAAGCACTTTTTCTATTATCTGAATCAAATGCTCAGGCAATAGAGTATCGGGCACAGGAATCTGCCGAACAGTTTTCTGCTGCGATCAAGGATGCCTTATTGTCACATGATCTCGCCACGCTGGAGACTTTCAGCTCCCAGATTATAGAATCGAAAGGCGTGACGTACACACGAATAATTGATCATGACGACAAGGTCATAGCGCAAAGTGGAAATTTGGAAATACTGCGACATCCGTTTGTCGTCGATCATGCTATTGCTGAGGTTAATGATGGTATTTATGATGTTGAGGCACGGATAATCGAGGGCGATATCCTTTACGGTCGCGTACAACTGGGTATCTCGATTGAGAATTATGAATCGACAATGGCTGATGCAAAGCAGAAAACCGTAGCCATCGCTTTAGTAGAAATGACCCTGGTTGCTTTTTTCTCGCTGGTGCTGGGAACATACTTGACGCGGCAATTGCAACTGCTAAGAGAAGGCGCTAGTCGCCTTGCAAGAGGTGAATTAGGGACCTCAATCGTTGTTACCGGGAAAGATGAAATTGCAGAAACTGCGACTGCATTTAACCAAATGTCCACCGATCTGCTGCAATCCCACCAGGATAATGTCGGGCAAAGTGAGCTGTTAAGAGACCTCCTGGACACGTCTTCAGACTTCTTTTGGCAAACAGATGAAAAGCTGCTAATAAAATTCATATCTGTCGATTACATTGCTGCATTGGATTTGGAGACTAAAAATCTACTGGGTTTGACTTTATGGGGTTTTCTGGAAAGTCAACGCTATAGCACCAATATGGCCGTTGATTCGATCAATTCACTTTTGACTAGCAGGAAAGAGTTTTCAGATGTTCACTTGGAAATACAAAGCAGCAATGGAGACACCAAATACTTCAGCTTAACGGGTAAGCCCGCTTTCAACGAGCGACAGGAATTCATTGAATATCGTGGCACGGGAAGAGAGATTACAAAATACGTGCTTCAGGAAGAGGAGCTGAAGACCGCGAAGGATCTCGCGGAAGCCAGTAATAAAGCCAAATCTTTGTTTTTGGCGACAATGAGCCATGAATTGCGGACACCGCTTAATGGTATTTTGGGCCTGTCGAGCATTTTGGAAGAAACAGAATTAGACAAAGATCAGATGGAACTTGTTGGTTCAATCAATAGTAGTGGCCAGGCGTTGTTCAGGTTAATTACCGATATTCTGGATATTACAAAAATTGAAACGGGGGCTGTTGAGCTCGTTCTCGAACCTTTCTCTTTGACGGATTTAATTGGGCAGATGGTCGCTCTGTTTAGCGACAAGGCTGCAGCTGGTAGAAACGAGATCACCTACTCTGTGGAACCCGAACGAACTGTGATGTTAATGGGAGATATAGTCCGCTTGAAGCAAATCCTGGCAAATTTGATTGGTAACGCTGTGAAATTCTGCTCGGATAGCCTTGTTCGTGTTGATGTCAGATTCGAATCCAGGGAAGATTTTGAAACGTTTTTAGTCGTGTCAGTTCAGGATAATGGTCCTGGTATTGCTGAGGAGTACCGCGAGACTATTTTTGATGCCTTTACTCAGGTTGACAGTAGCCCCGTAAGGAGCTTTGGCGGTACTGGCCTGGGTTTGAATATGGTTAGAAAGCTGGTAACACTGATGGATGGAATAGTGGGTTTAGAGTCAGAGTTAGAGGCTGGTTCGAAATTTTGGTTTGAGATTCCCATGCGGGAGATAGAAAGCGGAACTTCAAGTTCTAGTTAATCTGTCCAAAAGCGATCTAGACTATTTTATTTTTAAGATTGTTAGCGACTGCGGTGATCGTTTTTTAGGAGGATTCGAGTGTCGAGAACAATCCATATAGCTGTATGTTCGTTCTTTTTGATTGTTTTTGGTTATGCTCAGCACGCAGGTGCGGCTAATTGGCAATTACTGCAGGGAAGCGAACCTGCCTCTGCGGGAAAGCTAAGAATTTGGGGTTTCGTCCAGGGAAGTTATCAGAAAGATTTCTCTGATCCCAAGGCGAGTTCGGGCGCATTCGTTCCTCCGAAATTAATCGGTCCGGATTTGAGGTCTCAGGACGAGTTTAATATCGTTCGGGCGAAAGTGGGCGCGAGAGGGGTCGCCCCGTTATCCGAAGGTAAAATCAATTATTTTCTACTGACCGAGTTAGGTAACAATGGCGTTACTGCTGCGATCGACAATCGGCACGTTACCGATGCCAGTATTACGTTAAATTACATTGCGGGAATGCGAGTTCGTCTGGGGCTATTTAAGACACCGGGATCAGAAGAGGCTCAGCAGGCAATTCATACATCCAGTTGGGTCAATTTCACCACGGCCACTAATCAGCTTCTACTGGAGCGCTTTCCAAACAAATCGTACACGGCTAACGCCCAACCTGGCGATGGCATCCCGCCAATCTCTGGCAGGGGGCTGGTTCGCTTCGACAAGTCTGTGGGTGCATTCCGCGATGTTGGCATTCAGCTATTCGATGGTTTTCAGGTCAACGGCTGGGAATACAGCTACGCCCTGATGGTGGGCAATGGTAATGGCTTAGATTTTAGCGATGTCGATGATCGCAAAGACGTTTATGCGTACGTTTCCGCGGAGAAACTGCTGTCTGTCAAAGGTAAGGGCGCGTTTAGGCCTGGTGTGAAATTTTACGCATGGACAGTTAGAGGTAAACGATTGCTGGATAACTCTTTTGCCGATTTAAATGGCGATGGTTTGGACGACAACTATGACCCAGGCGTTTACGACCGTGACCGAATGGGGGTCGGCATAAAATATTTAAAGAAGCCATATAAATTTGAAGCGGAACTGATCAAGGCAGAAGGCATGATATTTGTCGGTCCGCATAAGCCCACGTTTGACCAAAATGGAGGAACGGGAGGAGGTGACGGGACCAGGGGTAAAGCAACAGGTTGGTATTTCTCAGCTGGCTTTGAGCCCGGCCTGCAATGGAAGTTCAATATTCGCTACGACGTGCTTAAGAGACTCGAAGGAGATCGGGGACATCCCTCTGGGAATAGCATGGAAAGCCACTGGAAAACGGTCACCGCAAGTGCCCAGTTCTATTTTGCTAAAAAAACACATTTGAAGGTTAATTACACATCACCTAAAGTCAGTACGCCTGGTTTCTCTTCTGGTACAGGGCCCAATACCAATATGGAAGGAATATCTAATCGGGTCTCTGTTCAGATAACGCATGTATTTTGATCGAATTGCTAGCAGGGGGATCGACTCAACAGTGGTGATTAAGCATCAGAGTATTACGCATACAATTATAGCGGTCGCCACGACCGCATCTTCGAAACGAGGAGCTTAGTGGAGTTAGCGATTGAATGAACAAACAGCATTTCGAAATAGATGAACAGGAATGGAGCAATGGCAGTCTGGCCGAGGAAAAACTCGAGCGGATTCAAGACTGCTTCAATTCGATAGGTTTTGCTGTTGTCCTCGGGCTTGTACCTTCCTCGACTTGTAAACAACTCATGACAGCGTTTCTTGAGGATGTTGTGCTGATTCGTGAAAAACCAGGCCTGATGATGCACGAGAAGCATACGGCAGAAGGGCATCTGCAACTGGGTCCGCGTCGTCACGCACCGTACGTTCGAGAGGAGTTGGTCGCCAACCCCGTACTCGAAAGTGTTGTCGCTAAGCTATTGGGGCCCGGAGCCTGGTTGGGTTTTTACAATGGTAATGTGAATTGTCCCGGTAGCGGCTACCAGCCACTGCATTTTGATCGGCCCTATTCCTGGAAGACTGAACAGGCAGCCAAAGCGGCTGGTCAAAGCTGGCCGCCCAATACAACGACGGTGTCTTGCTCGCTGGCGCTGTCGGAGATTACCGAAGCTACAGGCGCGACAGAAATATATCCAGGTAGCCAGCGAGAAACTGAGGTCACAACCTGGGGTAAGGGTGAGCAACCGGCACATCATCCCGAAGCCGTTGAAAAGTGGAGCCCACCGGCGCAGATGACAATACCTGCCGGAGGTGTCTGCTTTCGTGATCCGCGCATGTGGCATCGCGGCGTAAAAAACCGATCGAATATACCCAGGCCTATGGTTGCGTTGACTTATCATTCGGGTATGTCCAAGCATCAGCGTGGCACCCTGGTCAATTTGTCTGAAGCTGACGCAGCCGCTTGTGAACAGGCTCCTTCTTTAAAGGTTCTTGATTCCGGTGTTTTAGGTGATGGTCGGTTGGTGTTTGATGCGGACGCGGCATCTGCTTTCGACGCACCCAATTTGCATGGCGTGTACCGCAATGCGCGATTTGTTGAAGCGCCGTTGTCAGTTAATCACTTCCTTGATGCGCATTTACTAGGTGGCGGCCGCGTGGTGGAAAATCAACCCGTGCATCCTTATCCCAACCATGACTAAAGTTCTCTATATTGGCGGTAGTGGTGAAATTTCCACGGCTTGCGTCGCGCATTCACTTTTCCTTGGCCATGACGTGTCTGTCTTTAATCGCGGCAATCACCCGATTGAAGATGTCAGGAGTTTCAAAGGTAGTGTTTATGAGCCAAGGCCATACCAGGCGCTAGCGAATGAGTCATTTGACGTGGTCTGTCAGTTCCTTGCTTTTGACACGAAGACCGTTGAAGAGGATGCGAGATTTTTCTCATCCAGGTGCAGGCAATATGTTTTTATTTCAACCGCATCGGCCTATGAAAAGCCCTGTAAGAGTCAGGTCATCACTGAGCAGACGCCACTTTCGAATCCTCACTGGGAGTACTCCAGAAAGAAAATAGCCTGTGAAGCCGTACTGATGAGACAAGCCCAATTGCCTTATACGATCGTCAGACCGAGCCACACCTACCGTAGCCGTTTGCCTGGTGCTGTGATCGACGGTAATCACCAGACCTGGCGACTACTGAACGGTAAGCCCGTGATTGTGCACGACGATGGCCAATCGCTCTGGACATTAACCCACGCGGAGGATTTCGCGCGAGCGTTATGCTGTTTGTTTCTTAATGATCAGGCTCTAGGAAAAGCATTCCACATAACCGATGATCAAGCACACACATGGAACAAGCTGATCATATCTAGCGCAAAGGTGCTCGGGGTAGAAGCGGAGATAGTTCATGTGTCTAGTGAACGTTTAGTTCACTACGAGCCACAGTGGCAAGGCCCACTGCTTGGCGATAAATCAAACTCGATGATCTTTGATAATCAGTACCTCAAACAAGTGATTGGTGATTGGCAGTGTGAGGTAGCGCTTGAGTTTGGATTACAGCAAACAGCGACAATGGTACTCGATCGATTGGCGGCGGGTTATGAGCCAGACAAGAGCCTTGATGCCTTAGTCGATCGGATCATTGAAGAAAACACATCCCAGGGCTGTTCCTGAAGAAGGTGGTTGTATGCAGGTAGTGGATGACCTGCTGGTTTTCAGAGGAGTATAAATGATTTCAAAGCGCCGATTTATTCAAGGCAGCATGTTGGCTACCTTGCTACCCGTAAAGTTCCGACTGCTAGCCCAGGAAAGTTCTATGCAAAGTTCTATGCAAAGTAGAATTGCTGAAATCATCAGTGAGTATGCAGGCCAGGGAATTCACCGGACCGGTACCGATGTCGATAATCAGAGCGCTGACTGGCTAATGCGGAGGATTGAGGCGCTAGGTGTCTCTGCTACCGAGACCGGGTTTGAGTTTCAGCGTTTACAGCCCATCAGGACCGAATTGTCGTTAGCGACTACCACTATCCTGGGCGTGCCACTTTACGATAGCCTTTACACAGACGAGAACGGCATAACGGGCAGCATTGGTGAGCTGGGGAGCGATGCAGATATCGGCGTTGCTATGTCTTTACCATTTGCCAACTCTACCAATGGTCGGCTTATTCATGCGGCAAGAAAGCAAGGCAAACACAAAGCAATTGTTATTGTCACGGACAGCCAGCTACCAGGAGATGGTGTAGCGTTACTTAATGCCGAGGACTTTAGCTCGCCGTTTGGCCCGCCAGTATTGCAGGTAGCAAACAAGCATTGGCCAGGGCTGCAATCGGCAATGAAGTCAGGGATGCTAGCCAGGCTCGTGGTTCATTGTGAATATGTCAGAGCAACCGCAAGAAATGTAGAAGCCAGGGTTGAAGGAAGTAACCCCGATCTTGCTCCCATTGTTGTTATGACGCCTCGTAGTGGTTGGTGGGCAAATGCCTCTGAAAGAGGCGGCGGCATCGCCTGCTTTCTCGAGATCATGAAAGCTGTAAAGGCGATGGCACCAGAACGTGACGTTATTTTTACCGCCAACACTGG
>JABGVY010000250.1 GCA_018645845.1 Gammaproteobacteria bacterium
TTTATCCAATCGACGGCGGCGTTGATCTGCGGCGTCAACTGGCTGGGGATTTCTTCTAAGACTTGCATCATTCAACACTCCGTCCCTGACAATAGACATAACGCAGAGGATTCTCGATCACCTCGAAACGCGGTTTGGGCAGCAGACACCTGTAGAAAAATGATATATGGTCATGCCTCACAGTCAACAGCTTAAGTACACGCGACAGTATATCTGGCGCGCGAAATCCTAAGGAGTACGTAATGGGTAGAATGCCTGCACTTAGCCTAGCAGCCATACCGGGGCGCCGAAAGGCGACAATTTCATTAGCAACGGAAATTGAAAAGAAAGGTTTCAGCGGAATTTATGGGCCAAGCCTTGGTGACTCAATGGCGCTCTGTGAGGCACTCGCATTTGCCACAAACGAAATCGTTTTTGGTACGAGCATCATGCCTATTTATTTTCGACAGGTGCCAGACTATGCAAGCACGGCATCGTTCATACATGAAGTCTCGAACGGCCGGTTCCGTTTTGGGATTGGTGTCAGTCATGCGCCAGCGTTGAAGGCCAGGGGGTTGAGTGCGGGTAAACCGCTTACTGATACCCGTAACTTTGTAAAAGAATTACGCAATGTTCCAAGAACAGGTGAGCTACCACCGATTGTGCTGGCGACGCTGCGGAAAAAAATGATCGCCCTGTCCGAGGAGATCGCAGAGGGCATGGTTTTCGCAAATGGAGCTCGTTCACATATGCAGGAATCATTAAAGGCAGTCTCGGACGAAGTAAGAAGCAGCGACGATTTCTTTATTGGTGACATGATCCCAACTTGTATCTCTGATGACATTGAAGCCGCTAAAGCAGTCAACCGAAAGACGCTGTCATCATATGCAATGCTGCCTAATTACAGGAACTACTGGAAAGAGGCCGGGTACCAGGAAGAAATGGAAGGTATTGAAAAAGCTATTAGCGATGGTGAGAGAGACAAGATCCCATATTTCCTGACTGACAAGTGGCTTGCTGACACAACTCTTTTTGGTTCAGCGACTCAGGTTCGCGATGGCGTAGAAGCCTGGTTCGATGCTGGTATTAAAACTCCAATCCTTGTGCCGTCTTCTGCCAACGGTGGCCAGATGGTCGCCTTTGAAGAGATGTTTGCTATCTTCTAGCCACAGTTTTGGTTACCTTTTATCGGACTCAGGCAGCTAACTTTGGTAGGGCTTGCTTCTCGCCGCGCGGCACGTGTAATGTCAATTGGAGCGTGTTGTTTCAGGTGTATTAGTTCAGGCGTGTTGTTTCAGGAAAGATGAAATCAGTTCCAGGCAGCGCGTGAACTGATCATGGTGTAGCCAGTGTCCTGCATCCGGGATGGTTTCGATAGTGTGGTTGGAAAAGTAAGCGTGGCTGCCGTCATGGCCTATGCGATGTTCAAACCCTTCAGTGGCATTGATCAGAAGAACGGGGCAGGTCACCGCTGTCCAGATTTGGATCATATCCTCGTAACTGAAGTTTGAGATCATGCCCGTGTGGGTGTAATTGTCGAATTTCCAACTGTAGGTGCCGTCTTCATTCTTATTGCTGCCGTGAATCGTCAGGTGTTGTGCGCGCTCAGTACTAAGGTGGGGGTTGGATTCTTGCATGCGAGCAAAGGCTGCCGCCAGTGACTCGTATCGGCGAGGCGTCCTTCCAGCTTGCTGCCGTGTTGCATCAAACCAATCCCTGATTCTTTTTTGCGCCGGCATATTGGATTTCTCTTGCCACCAGAATCCGCCAACGCCCTCTATTGATACCAGGCTTGCCACTCGTTCCGGGAAGAGTCCCGCATAAAGGCTGGCGATTGTTCCCCCCAGGGAGTGGCCAACCAGGTGTACCGAATCTAATTCCTGTTGTTCAACCAGTTGGGCAATATCGTAGACGTAGTCCAGGTTGCTGTAGCTGCTTCCTTTTGACCAGTCTGAATCGCCGTGGCCCCGGAGGTCAGGTGTCAGAATATGATAATCGTCGCAAAGCGCTTCACTGGTCCAATCCCAATTATGGCAATGGTCCTGCATCCCGTGGATCAGGAGAACGGGCGTCGAAGATTCATTTCCCCAATCAAGAAAGTGTAGCTTCAGTCCATGGGAGAAGTAACTGTGAGACGTCGGCCTCGCCTTTCCGAATGTTGTGGTCATGGAGTGTTCGCTTTTACTTAGAAGTAGACTTCGCGTTGAACGATCTTGTCGTAAAAATCGCTGTCAAGTTTGCTGTAAGTTGTTTCCCCTGGATGCATGACAAACATGTGATCAGATACTTTGTCGAAGTGAAATGCCTGGTCTCTCAGATCATTTTTCTGAAGTTTGTGGGTTGTCGTGGTAGGTAGTTCGGCCAGCAATCTAATGAAGATGGGCCTCGCGTAACTCGGCAGGTTTTCCCGAATGTGTTCAGAGAGGCTCTCCAGGTTGATGTTTTGAGAGTTAAATTGCTCTTTTAGAACAATCGCGGCCATGCCTGCTCTTCCATCTGTGCCCGGTATCTCAACGCCGTATACATTCGTGAAGATTATATCCTCATGCTGATTAATAATTTCACCAACCTCATTGGTAGAAACATTTTCGCTCTTCCACCGGAACGTGTCACCGACGCGGTCAACAAACTGATAATGTCTTTGTCCAAAAGCGAACCCGACATCAACAACTTTCATCAGGTCGCCTGTATTGAAGTAGGAATCTCCCTCAACGAAAACATTCTTAGTTACCTTTTGAGAAGATGCGTCTTTGTTTGTGTAGCCTTCGAATTCTGATTTCCCGGTGATCTCAATTAGAAGCAATCCGGGTTCGCCGACTTGCTGTTCAATACAATAACCATTTTTGTCCGTTACGATCTTGTCGTCAGCAATGTCGTAACTGACAATTTTTGCCGGTGCGGTGCCTAATCCAACGGTGCAGTTTTTGTTAAATACGTTCGCGAACCCTCCATTTCCTTCGCTTGCGCCGTAGAATTCACCGATTCTTTCGATATCAAACCGGTTCTTAAATTCGTGCCAGATGTCAGGCCGCAGTCCATTACCGACAATGGCACGTACAGGGTTTTCTTTATCTTTAGGTGTCTCAGGATGACTCATCAAGTATCGAATGAACTCACCGATGTAGACAAAGGATGTGCATTGATACTTGCGAATATCATCCCAGAATGCGCTAACGGACAGTCTGCGTCGCACTACTGTAGACGCGCCAACTGTAAACGCAGCGGTAAGCCCAATCATCAGGCCGGTGCCATGATACAGAGGCAGACAATTGTACATGCGGTCAGATTGTTTGATTCGAAGCAGAGCGGTAGCCGACATTTTTGCGGCGGGAAGCATTCGTCTGTGGGATACGCGCGCAGCTTTGGGTAAACCTGTTGTGCCTGAAGTGAAAATATAAAATGCGGTATTGGCTGTTTCGACCTGGCGCGATTCTGGAGGATTGTCTCCTGATGAATTCGTGTCACCGCTGTCGAGCTCTGTTGCCCAGTTTGGGACGGGATCTGTTCCCGTATCCCTCACGTACAGGTAATCTTTTCCGTCTTCGAGTGTGAGTTCAGTTCGCACTGCATTGAGGGGTTCGGTAAGTTCTTCGCCGAATATAATTTTCTTTGACTCAGTCAGACTGATGCAATGAACCAACTGTTGTCGCGTTAGGTTCGTATTGATCAGCCCTGCGATTGCCCCAAGCTTGCTTGTTGCGGTTGCCTGGATAACAAATTCGATGCGGTTCTGCATGAACAGCGATACGCAGTCTCCTTTGCGAATCCCGGATGACTTTAATGTGTTCGCGATCCGATTCGAACGTTCATTCAACTCTTTCCAGGTAACGACTTCTTCTTCACATATCAGTGCAATTGCTTCTGGAATTCTTGCTGCATTGCCTTCAACGAGTAATGAGAAGGAAGCAACCTGGTCGGGGGGCGGTGGTTTGGTCGTTGCGGCTACCAACAAGATCTTTAGGTCGCCAAGAAAGCTAGTGATTGCGCCCATCGTTGTTGTCTCCCTTCGGGAATATTAAGCGTATTTTTAAGACGGTAAATGATAACGGTTGCGCCAAAGACGGCACAAGTCGCGCCAACAATATATTAAAGGTTGACGTTTAAAGATGGCGAACATTTTGATTGGGGGGTGAACCTTTAAAGAAAATGAATGTAGGAAATATCTTTTCACCTTGTACGAAAGTTGGATATATCGGGGTCAGTTGTCGACTTTTCTACATCATTGAAGTTGTTGGTGCCCTATAGCGGCCGGTCTTTCACCGATTAAGGCAATGAGTTATTCACATTGGGTGGGGTCAGATCAAAAACCAGCCCTATTGTTATCCGGCAAATAAGGGGCGAAGTTGGCGTTCTGTAACTTATTGTTTTTTATGAGTTTCCTGAAAAGTGGTCAAAAAACGACCAATAGGCAACAATCGCTGGGAGTAGCTGATTTTTAGCTGCGGAATGACTTATCACCAGAGTTATCCACAGAAAATGTGGAAAACTTCATAGCGCTACCGGGTAACGTCGCTTGCACCAATATGGTGCGCTTGAACCTGTGATACATTCTCGTCCGTTGATAGAGAGTCCAGGATCCACCGCTAAGAATAAACGACCCGGAGAGGCATGGCATGAGTACAGATATAGGGGGTGTTGAGGTTAATGGGCACTTCGATGAACATTTTGCTGGTACGGTGGAGCAGTTCGCTCGAAA
>JABGVY010000181.1 GCA_018645845.1 Gammaproteobacteria bacterium
CCGTCAATCGCATGAAAAATTTTCCAGGGGATCAGACGCCGCTCATGACGTCGAGTGGCGACCTCTTGTTTATAGGTGTAGGTCGGAAGAGCAGATTCCAGCACAGACGCAACATAAGCCTGAACTGAAAAGTCGATAAACTCCCCTTCCCCGGTATTGCCTGCGTTGCGAACGGTGGCCAGCGTGACCGCCGCGGCAGAAATCGCTGCCATCAGGTAACACTGATCCCCATAAACCTTAAGCGGGGGTAAAGCGGGGTCACTGCTTGTTGCGGGGCACAGCATGCTCCAGCCGCCAGCGGCCCCCAGGATGAGATCGGTCGCCAGAAATTCAGCCTCAGGGCCATCGCTGCCAAAAGCGGTGATGGCAAGCACAACCAAGTCGGATTTCAGACTGAACAGCCGGGTGGGTTCAAGGCCTTTTCCCGCTGCGGACAATGGGCTTAGATCGTGTACAACAATATCTGCCCAGCCAATAAGCTGTTCAAGGTTGTCTGAATCAACGGTGCAACTTCGCTTGCCGATATTCAGTGCCGCGAAATAGCCACTACTGCCATCTATCATCCCTGCCTCGGGATGATACCGGCGCAGTGTATCGCCCTGTTGCGGTTCGACCTTCACGACATCACAACCCTGCTCGGCAAGCAGTTTACAGACATAGGCCGACGCCACGCCGGTGCCAAGCTCAAGGACATGCAGGTGAGTCAGGGCAATCTCGGTTGCGGGCATGAGTCAACAAAATCCAGTGAATAAGAGATTGGAATATCCCTGAAACGCGGCCGGGATGCAAAGCCCCGTGTGCAGAAGGCATATCTGCTTAAACGGGTAGGTTGCGCTATGGCGGATTTCGGACGTAAGCCGGGTACTGAGTTTACAAAACAACCAGGGCCAGCCTCGTGCTTTCCTGCCCGGTTTTACCTGTCCGTGCAGCCGCGTCCCGGTGTTGCAATATCCCGGTGGTCTTATAGCATGACCAGTTCAGGATTTGGGCCGTGAGCAAAACGGTCTTTTAACCATTTTTTACAGGTAGCAAATGAATCAATCCAAGAAAGCAATGGACTGGGGTAACCTCGGTTTTTCTTATATCGAGACAGACGTTCGGTTCAGTGCGCGTTGGCACGATGGTGACTGGGACGAAGGCGAGTTGGTGGCGTCATCCGAGATGCGCGTGCATGAGGGTTCGCCAGTGCTGCATTACGGCCAGGCGTGTTTCGAGGGTCTTAAAGCTCAGACTGCACCAAACGATGACATTTTGCTCTTTCGACCCGAATTGAACTGCCAACGTATGAAACGAACCACTGAACGTTTGTTGATGCCAACGGTCCCAGAGTCACTTTTTATGAATGGCGTTGAGTCCGTGGTCCGTGCTAATGCGGCATGGGTTCCACCTTATGGTTCTGGAGCGAGTCTCTATATTCGGCCCTTTTTGGTGGGTGTTGGCGAAAATTTGGGCCTTCGCCCTGCGCCAGAATATGAGTTTCGGGTATTTGTATCGCCGGTGGGCCCCTATTATAAAGGCGGTGGACTCAGCCTAATTGATTTGGCGGTGATCGATCTGGACCGCGCGGCCCCCAAGGGGCTGGGCGCTTTTAAAGCAGGTGCAAATTATGCCGGTGGTTTGATGGCAACCCAGATGGCGCAATCACTCGGTGCGCAAGAGGCCCTCTATTTAGATCCGGCGGAACATCGTTTTCTTGAAGAAGCAGGTTCTGCCAATATCGTACTCAAAATGAAAGATGGCACCATAGTCACGCCCGAATCTGAATCTATTTTGCCGAGCGTAACGCGTCGCAGCGTGATGACGCTTGCATCCGATGTGTTGGGCTTAAACACTATCGAGCGTCCTGTTGAGCTTCTAAAAGAGGTGGATGATATCGATGAATTTGCAGCCTGCGGTACCGCGGCGGTGATATCACCCGTAGGAAAGATTCGAGTGGGTGATCATTGGTATCGCTTCCATGGCAATGGCGAGTCTATTGGGCCAACAACCCAGGCGCTCTACGACCACCTAACAGAAATCCAAAAGGGAGAGCGTGAGGATCCATTCGGCTGGACGCGAGCAGTTTAGGCCAGGCGGCGAATAAAAAAATCAGCCCATGGAGCGCGATTAATCTCCAGTGATACCCGCATGGGTTTCGAGCAAATCCTGTTTTTTCAGTGCTGTGATTAAACCTATACCGGGCACGATAATGTGGTGACGAGCGCTTCTATAACGACCTTTTCGCATTTGGTAAGATCAAACATCAACACTTTTCGAGTGAATGGGTGATGACAAATAAAGCCATAAAGATATTCTCTTATCTGCCCAATCCACGTGTTTGGAAATCGCTTGTCGCTGCTCAATTTTGCGGCGTCACCCTGGAGGTAACCGGTGATAAACCGGCAAACCTGCAGAGCTGTCTATGGGATTATGATGCACGGCAATTAAGCGAAAACGAGAGAGTTGACGATAGCCCTCATGCAAGAG
>JABGVY010000180.1 GCA_018645845.1 Gammaproteobacteria bacterium
ATCGAAGGCACCGGGTAACCGCAGCCCAGGACGACGCTTCACAAGCCTGCGCATAATCCTGTCTTCGCAGAGCACGGAGTTTATCTCTTCTGGCACAGCATCAACGTCAAACATTAATCTCACTTTACGCATGATCCGCATCAGTGAACCCGAACTCCCCCCCTGAACAGCACACACCAGTTGGTTACCAGACTGCGACACTGACAAATGCCCGCTCTTGCCATCAAGCACAAAGGATCGTTCGTAACTCTTGCATGCATTACCCTCTATAGCATGACCCACACGTGCATTTTCCACACCTACATTTTCCACATAAGGAATCGCCCTGATCCGATAGAACTCGAGCAGGCTCTGAAAGTCATAGGGTTGTCGAAACAGCATCTTCAGCTCAACACTTCCATCGGATGCTGATCTGGTTTTTCGGAGCGAACTGGGCGGCCGACTATACGTTTGTGCAAAATGGTCGTTGAAACTCCTGACACTGCCATATCCGGATGACAGTGCAATTTCAGCCATCGTAAGGCTGGTTTCGTCAATCAGCTTTTTAGCGAAATGAAGGCGCCGCGTCCGGGCAACCGTTTTCGGTGAGGCACCAAGATGCTTAGTAAACAACTCGGCCAGGTGTCTGGTCGTTACGCCCAGCCCGTCACTCAAGATAGCCACGCTCCCCTGATCCAGCGCACCATCGTTTATTAGCCTTAGTGCACGAGTCACCGTCGCGGAGGGTCCGCACCACGCAGGCATTCCAGGCGCTGATTCAGGGCGGCATCGAAGACACGGCCTATATCCCGCTTCACTTGCGCCCGCAGCACTACTAAAAAACGCGACATTTTCTTTGCGGGGCATTTTGACCGGGCAAACAGGACGACAATAAATCCCCGTCGTCCTGACACCGATGAAGAATCTACCGTCGAACCGAGGGTCTCTTGCCTTCCTGGCCTGCTCTAGCTTTCCACTTGCTGGCAGCATTCAAAAAAGCCCAACCGAATAATTAATCCCATCTTAGGCATTCATCGAGGTTCCTACTAGCATCGAGGTTCTACTAACTAAAAATAGGGCTTCGTTATCGACGCGTTTAGAGGTCAGCTTCGGTACAATAAGGTGATGAAATATCTGGGTAAGCTTGAATCAGTATCACCAGACCTGCTCGACATGCCGGGCGCGTCTCATTTCTGCATCGAGCATTTCGCGGACTATCAATCGGAGCCAACATTGCTCCGGCTACAGGTGATCCTGCTGCATGAAGCCGGTGAGATTTACACCATGATATCCGACCGTGAATTTCCACCTGGGACCAATCCGGATAATCTTAAGGAGCTGACCGCAGCGGCAAACAAAGCGGGTAGCGAGCCCATCTGTCTTTCCCGGCCACTTGAACTTGAAACTGTCAGCATCCCGAAACCCTGGGGACGAGAGATCTGGTATTCCGGCATCGAGCAACGAGGTGTATCAACGGTAAAAGGCGTCCCCCTACCCTGGTTACTGTCTGTATTCGGGGATTATCTTGGGTGCGCAGGCTCCCCCATGCTACTCAAAATTCTTGCCCCGTTCGCTGAACCAAACCTGGGCGACCTGTATTTTGAAATGCACGAAAAGAAAATCGAAGTTTACGTGGTCACACAAATCGACCCAGAGGCTTGGCCAAACCGTTCGGGAAAAATTCGCTACGGCTTCGATCAGAACATGATCAAAGAGTTTGAATCAGTTGCCAGCTTTCGAGCCAGTTACCAACTGGCCGTCACCGAGTATCGACGGGTCAGGAATGAAATAGATGCACAGCTTAGGTCGCTAAAAAAACAACAGGGGCTTGTCGCAGGCGCTCTGCTTACTCCCACTGAGTACAACAAACTTATTGCGCAAATTGATCCTGACCTTAACGCCAGGGAAGAGCAGCTGAGGAAGATCATGTATCGACACACCGGTATGCTGGATTTAAGCATTGGAGATGTCGTCACTGTCGCGCCGATGGTACCCCATTCGCTACAACACGGAGTAAGGGTCATCGAGTTCCAGACCCCCAGCTATGAAAGATACATCCTGTCGTTCGGACAAGAGGTCTTGACCCAGGAGCACTGGGACACAGACCGCGTACTGGCAGAAGCGAGAACTGAAATATCAACGCCTACACCTACCGTACAGATCTCACCAGGCCGGGACCTTATAGCCGATTTTGAGGCATTCAAAGTCACCAGACTCGTGCTCGAACCAGGCGATTCAGCAAACACCGGACATACCAACTACACAATGATTATTGGCGTAGCAGGCGAAGTGATTCTGGACGATCTGACGGCAGTAGGTCCTGAACAGGCTTTTTTCCAGGCGCCAAAGGAGGCGCTTCGATTTACCAATCGGGGTAATGCCCCGGCAACTGTGCTTGTCGCCGAGGAAAACACCCCTCCCCGCTAGGAAGGAAGGAGATCCCTCACTGCATCACGTTCTTCTGCGAGCTCAGTCTCGGTATCGGTCATTTTTCCTCGGCTGAAGTCGTTTATGGCTAGTCCCTGAACAATAGCCCAGTCCCCACCGGCGCATGTGCACGGGAATGAATAAATTAATCCTTCTGCTATACCGTAACTGCCATCAGAATAAACGCCCATACTAACGACTTCACCATCGCTGCCCAGCGCCCAATCGCGCATATGCTCAATGGCAGCATTAGCCGCTGACGCCGCACTTGATAACCCTCTTGCCTTGATGATCGCCGCACCCCTTTGTTGGACCGTAGGGATAAACGTTTCTTCTACCCAGGCCTGGTCCACCAACGAGTCAGCGGCGGCTCCGTCTACTGACGCATGGCTGATATCTGGATATTGGGTAGCCGAGTGATTACCCCAGATGGCCAGCCCTTTGACGTCTGAGACGTGATTGCCTGTTTTTTGAGCAAGTTGAGTCACTGCACGATTGTGATCCAGCCGGGTCATCGCTGTAAATTGCCTTGGATCAAGATCCGGCGCATTACGCTGCGCAATCAGGCTGTTGGTATTTGCCAGATTACCCACAACAAGCACCTTTACATCTCTGCTGGCGTGATCGTTCAGTGATTTACCCTGAACGGAGAAAATAGCCGCGTTCGCTTCAAGTAAATCCTTTCGCTCCATACCCGGACCACGGGGCCTTGAACCTACCAGAAGGGCATAATCAACATCTTTGAAGGCGACATTTGGATCGTCCGTTGCAACAATCCCCTGTACCAACTCAAAAGCGCAATCATCCAGTTCCATTACCACACCGGAAAGCGCCTCCATGGCCGGAGGAATCTCCAGCAATTGCAGAATGACTGGCTGGTCTGCCCCCAACAATTGCCCTGACGCAATTCTGAAAAGAAGGGAATAGCTAATCTGCCCCGCTGCACCCGTTACCGCTACCCTGACTGGTTCTTTCATACTGATCCTCATTTTGCAAATTAACGTGCTCAATCAAGCTTCAGGCATCACTTGTGCTTGAAGCGGGCGCAGATTATAACAAGCTTACTAATCACTGCATTATGAATTATGGGTTATGTTTTTAACCTCCCTTACGCTCGAAGGTGAAAGCCTTCCAGACGATTACCCTTTCACAGTACCCTGCATACAGGCCCTGTCAACGCTCGCTTTCGACGCGCCAGTTACAATTTTGGTTGGCGAGAATGGATCGGGTAAATCGACTCTGCTCGAGGCCATAGCCTGCGGAATGAAGTGCCCCGCCATCGGTTTGTCGGATCTTTCAAGAGATCCAATGCTCGAAGATGCCAGACGGCTGGCGAAGCAACTACGCCTGTCCCGATCTAGCAATCCAAAGGTAAAACTGTTTTTCCGGGCGGAGGATGCCATTGGCTTTACCCGCCGGATGACCGAAAACATCCGAGACCTGGATGAACTAAAAACCGAGTTTAGCGAGAGTCTATCTGGCTATGGGAGAGCTCTGGCAATGGGAGCTATGGAAGGCCAAAAGGCAGGCATTATCTCGCGATATGGCGAAAACCCGGACGCACTCTCGCACGGAGAGTGGTTTGTGAACATCCTCCGGGAGAGAATACACAGCAAGGGGCTTTATTTACTGGATGAGCCTGAAACACCACTTTCACCCATTCACCAGCTGTCTCTATTGTCGATCATTAAAGAGGCTGTCAGTCTCGGTGCCCAGTTCCTGATAGCAACGCACTCTCCCATCATTATGGCGTACGAAGGCGCAACAATTTATAACCTGGACAACACAACCATCACAAAAACTGCCTGGGAAGATGTAGAGCACGTTAGTCTGATGCGAGCATTCCTGGCAGATCCTTCGAGTTTTCTCCGGCATCTTTAACAATCTGCGGGAAAGCCGGCAAGGTCCGATATCAGTCACCTGGGACGCAAATTCTCATACCCCTGTTGAATGCCGGACTATATTCACGCAAAAGTCAATCTCCATTAAAGTTCCAATATATAAATATTGTTTTATTTCAATGGGTTAACATAAAAAGATATGGCGCGGTACGTGCCTATACCCTTGACTTTCACCAACCGGGTGCTATTGTTTTCGACCCGCTGAATAGCCGAGCTAGTATCTGGCGAACCCGCAGGGCATCTGCACTTTAAACACTCCAGAAATTGGGATTAGGTCAGTCGATTTCAGGGTCGACTGACGCGTCGAATAGACAGATTCGAAAACATAAAGCAGGACAGTTAAAGCAAATGAATAGCAAAAGAATCGATGGCAAGATCGGGTTTCCCGGAAAGATCGGGTTATATGATCCCGCCAATGAAAAAGATTCCTGCGGTGTCGGATTCGTCGCCAATATAAAGGGCGTACCCAGTCACGAGATAATGACTGATGCCTACCATATCAATTCAAGAATGGATCACCGTGGCGGTTGTGGGTTTGAAGAAAATACCGGAGACGGTGCAGGTATTCTGACCGCTATTTCTCACAAATTTTTCCAGAGGACACTCGCTGATCTGGGGATTACCCTACCCGAACCCCAGGCTTACTCAATAGGCAATGTGTTTCTGCCTAACAATCCCGAGGAACGAGCACACTGTAAACGGGTCATGGAACGCATCATCGAGGAAGAGGGCCAGCAGTGTCTCGGCTTTCGTGAGGTTCCCATATGCCCTGATGAAGCTAACATTGGGCCAGCCGCAAGAGAAGCAATGCCGTTTATCGAGCAAGTCGTCATCGAGGGCTCGAAAACTTCCGACCATGCTTTCGACCGTGCTCTCTACCTGATTGCTCGTCGATTCACGGTAGAAACAAAGCAGAACTCAAACCTGAAAGAAGCGCACCAGGTTTATGTCTGTAGCCTGAATTCGCGAATCATTGTCTATAAGGGCATGCTCACCCCAGGCCAGTTGTTCCCTTTCTATCCGGATCTCGAAGACCCTGACTACGAGAGCCATCTGGCGATGGTTCACAGCAGGTTCTCCACCAATACTTTTCCAAGCTGGGATAGAGCGCAGCCAAACCGGTTCATGAGCCACAACGGCGAAATCAATACCCTCCGTGGCAACAAAAATAATATGACCGCCCGTGAGGGCGTCGTCAGGTCGGAACAATTCGGCGACCGAATTAAAGACCTTTTCCCGATTATACAACCGGATTATTCCGATTCTGGCACCTTCGACAATGTGCTTGAATTTCTGCTGATGTCTGGCAAAAGCCTTCAGGAAGCCGTGATGATGATGATCCCGGAAGCCTGGCAGGCAGACGTCAATATGCCGCAGGAAAAGCGTGATTTTTACGAGTATCACTCGGCCCTAATGGAACCCTGGGACGGCCCGGCATCTATAGTATTTACCGACGGGCACTACATCGGTGCTGTGCTCGACCGAAATGGTCTTCGTCCCTCACGTTATTACGTGACCCATGACGACAAGGTCGTGATGGCGAGTGAGGTGGGTGTCTTACCGATTGATCCTGCCAACGTTAAGGAGAAGGGTCGCCTGCAACCCGGCAAAATGTTCCTGGTCGATTTCTTTGCTGGCAGGCTCATACCCGACGAAGAGCTGAAGATGGATTTCGCCACCCAAAGGCCCTATGGCCGGTGGATCGAAAACCAGAAAATCGAGCTGAGTGATCTGCCCAGTACTGGCGATGAACTGAACTACGAGCCCACAAGCCTGGTGCAGCGCATGCAGTCCTTTGGATACACCATAGAAACGATGCAGTTTATGTTGTTACCACTCGTGACTGAGGTTCGAGACCCGCTGGGATCCATGGGTAACGACTCAACGCTGGCCTGCCTGTCAGACAAGTCACGCATGATTTACGACTATTTCAAACAGCTGTTCGCCCAAATTACCAATCCAGCCATTGATTCCATCCGCGAAGAAGTCGTGATGTCCTTGTCCTGCTTTATCGGGCCTGAACGCAACTTGCTGGAAACAACCGAAGAACACGTGCACAGGCTCAAGCTACCGCATCCGATCCTGTCCAATAGTGAGCTCGCCAGCATCAAGAATATGAGTAACGAGGGCTGGAAAACACAGACCATCGACATCACCTTCGAGAAGTCAGCTGGCAAGACCGGCATGCTAGAGGCGATCGACCGTATCTGCCAGGAAGCGACTGCTGCAATCAAAGACGGGTTTCCCATTATCGTCTTGTCGGATAGGAATATCAGCGCAAGTCGTATGGCGCTCAGTTCACTGATTGCCTGCGGGGCCGTACACCACCATCTGGTGGGAACTTACCAGCGAACACGTATCGGGATTGTGATTGAATCCGGCGAGGCTCGAGAAGTCCACCATCATTGCCTGCTGATTGGATACGGCGCTGACGCAATTAATCCATACGTGGCTTTTGAATCACTATGGCAGGCGCAGCAGGACGGTTTACTGGACGCCACAGAGTACAACGATATCCACAAGATAGTTGCCTCTTATAAGAAAGGTGTTGCCAAAGGTATCCTCAAGGTAATGGCCAAAATGGGTATCTCCACGCTGCAGTCCTACAAAGGTGCACAGATATTCGAGGCAGTGGGCCTGGCAGAAGAGATTATTGATCGCTGCTTTTCTGGAACCACCAGTCGTGTGCAGGGCGTCAGTTTTGATGTGCTGTTTGACGAAATGAAGGTTAGACATGAGCTCGGTTTCCCTCCAAGAGACGAGAACCTGATCCCCATACTACCTAATCCCGGAGATTTTCACTGGCGTCGTGGTGGTGATACACACATGTGGGACCCTGACACGATTTCCAACCTTCAGGTGGCAGCGAGAACAAACAACCAAGATGCATACTGGCAGTTCGCCAACCATGCTAACGGCGAAAGTACACGCAGAGCGACCTTCCGCGGTTTGCTCGACTTTAATTTCGCAGAATCCCCCATCGAGCTCGATGAAGTCGAAGCCGCCAGCGAAATCGTCAAGCGGTTTTGTACCGGGGCAATGAGTTTCGGTTCCATCTCGACAGAAAGTCATGAAGCACTCGCCATTGCCATGAACAGGCTAGGCGGTAAGTCGAACACAGGGGAAGGTGGGGAAGACCCGATCCGTTTTGAAACCATGGAAAATGGTGACTCAAAGCGATCAGCCATTAAACAGGTAGCCTCGGGCAGATTTGGGGTAACCATCTGGTATCTGGCCAACGCTGATGAGCTGCAGATCAAAATCGTCCAGGGTGCAAAACCCGGGGAAGGTGGCGAGCTACCCGGTGCGAAAGTAGACAAAAACATCGCGAGAATCCGCCATTCTACGCCGGGTGTTGGCTTAATCAGCCCTCCCCCGCATCATGATATCTACTCAATCGAAGACATCGCACAGTTAATTCATGATTTAAAAAATGCCAACCCCGACGCACGCATTAGCGTGAAACTGGGCTCCGAAATAGGTGTCGGTACGATCGCAGCCGGCGTCACGAAAGCAAAAGCCGACCACCTGGTCATCGCTGGCCATGACGGTGGCACCGGTGCTTCCCCACTGACCTCCATTAAACATGCAGGTCTACCCTGGGAACTTGGCATCGCCGAAACCCATCAGACACTCGTCATGAACAATCTTCGCTCACGGGTTGTGCTGCAAACTGATGGCCAGATCAAGACAGGTCGAGATGCGGCGATGGCACTGCTTCTTGGAGCAGAAGAGATCGGCTTTGCCACTGCGCCGCTGGTCACTCTAGGCTGCATCATGATGCGCAAGTGTCACCTGAATACCTGCCCTGTCGGCATCGCAACACAGGATCCCGACCTCAGGGCCAAATTTACCGGCAGCCCTGATCATGTCGTGAACTACCTCTTTATGGTGGCCGAAGAGTTACGCCAGATCATGGCGAAACTCGGCATTCGCACTGTTAATGAAATGGTTGGTCGCGTTGACCTTCTCTCCAAAGATAATGCTATTGAGCACTGGAAAGCGCGTGGACTGGATTTCACCAGCATTCTTACCCCGGCGGAGATCGTGTACGAAGGTACCGAAGTCTATCGAACCATGGACCAGGACCATAGCCTGGACAAGGCCCTCGACAATACACTGATCAAGCTGGCAAAACCTGCACTTGAAAGCGGCGAAAGAGTAGATATCGAGCGTGAAGTGATCAACATCAACCGTGTTGTAGGTACGATGCTTTCCCACGAAGTAGCAAAGGCAACTGGCGGCGAAGGATTCCCTGAAGACACCATTAATATCAAATTAAAAGGCTCCGCAGGGCAAAGCCTGGGTGCGTGGCTGGCAAAGGGCATCACCATTGAGGTCGAGGGCGACGCAAACGATTATGTCGGCAAGGGGCTCTCCGGTGGCAAGATTATCGTTTATCCACCCACCAACAGCACCTTCGCAGCAGAACACAACGTGCTGATCGGTAATGTTGTACTTTACGGCGCGACCTCGGGTGAAGCCTACTTCAGTGGAATAGCTGCGGAAAGGTTCTGTGTACGCAATAGCGGCGCACATGCTGTTATTGAAGGGATCGGGGATCACGGCTGCGAATACATGACCGGCGGGCGAGTGGTCGTTCTTGGCTCGACCGGGCGAAACTTTGGTGCCGGCATGAGCGGCGGCATTGCCTACGTATGGGACGCCGACGGTGACTTCAGCAGCAAATGCAATACCGGTACTTTCGAACTGGAAACGGTCAAGAGCGAAGCCGACATCAGTGAATTGAAAAAAATGATTCAGAAACATGAGCAATACACAGGGTCAGCCGTTGCCCGGCAGATCCTGGACGACTGGTCTTCTGAGCTGCACAAGTTCATCAAAGTGATGCCTACGGATTACAAGAGAGTGCTAGAAGAGCTTGCAGCCGAAGAAGCACTTACGGCAGCGGTGGGCTCATAAGTAACAAGTAGGTTTCAGTCATGTGTAGCGGTGAGTAAGCCGACAGGATTTAGAGTGTAGTTGTGAGTATGCCAACAGGATTTAGAGTGTAGTTGTGAGTAAGCCGACAGGATCTAGAGTGTAGTTGTGAGTAAGCCGACAGGATTTAGAGTGTAGTTATGGGTAAGCCAACAGGATTTAAGGAATTCGATAGGGAAGTAGCACCCTATCGCGACGCAGCGGAGCGATTGGTTGATTTCAAGGAAATCTATACCGACCACAACCAGGAGCACCTGCAGACCCAGGGCTCACGGTGTATGGACTGCGGCGTACCCTTCTGCCAGTCTGGTAATGGCTGTCCAATTCACAACCTGATTCCCGAATGGAACGACCTCGTTTACAAAGGTCGCTGGCGCGATGCGCTGGACCGACTACACAAGACCAACAACTTCCCCGAATTCACCGGCAGAGTTTGTCCTGCCCCCTGCGAGGGCGCCTGCGTTCTGGGTATCACCAACCCACCGGTAACCATCAAGAACGTGGAATCGGCTATTATCGACAGAGGCTTCGCCGAGGGCTGGGTTGTCGCAAACCCGCCCTCTATCAGAACTGGGAAAAAAGTGGCCGTCATAGGCTCCGGTCCGTGTGGGCTATCAGCCGCGGCGCAACTGAACACCGCAGGCCACCAGGTAACAGTTTACGAACGTGCCGACCGACTGGGCGGGCTGTTGATGTACGGTATCCCCAACATGAAGCTTGAAAAGTCAGATATCGAACGACGAATTCAGCTCATGCGCGACGAAGGTATCGAATTCATCGTCGGTGCAGACGTCGGTAACAATGTCGACGTTAAAGAACTCGTTGACGGCAATGACGCTGTACTTCTCGCAACTGGTGCAACTCTCGCCAGAGACCTGCCAATTCCAGGACGCGAGGCGGAAGGCGTTCACCTCGCCATGGATTTCCTGACTGCAAACACCAAGAGCCTGCTGGATTCGAACCTGGAAGACGGTAACTACATTTCCGCCAAAGACAAAAACGTTATCGTGATCGGCGGCGGGGATACAGGAACAGATTGTATTGGTACTTCGCTACGGCACGGTTGCAAGTCACTGATTAACTTCGAGTTGCTGCCGCGCCCTCCGGAAGAGCGTGCGGCGAACAATCCATGGCCGCTGTGGCCAAAAATCTATCGGGTGGATTACGGTCACGCAGAAGCTGCACAGAAGTTCGGTGACGACCCTCGTGTCTACTCGATTATGAGTAAAGAGTTTCTTCAGGATGGAAATGGCAAACTCATCGGTATCGTCACCGTCAATGTTGATGATCAGCTAAAAGAGATTCCAGGCACTGAGAAAACCTGGGAAGCGGACCTCATTATGTTATCAATGGGGTTTCTCCAGCCAGAACACTACATTAACGAGGCTCTGGGCATGGAGACAGACGAGCGCGGTAACTTCCGGGCGACTAAAGACGATTTCAAAACTTCTGTACCAAAAGTCTACGCTGCAGCGGACTGCCGACGAGGACAGGATCTTGTCGTCAGAGCTATTAATGAAGGTCGTGAAGCAGCCAGAGAGATCGACAAAGAGCTCATGGGTTCTTCCCAGTTACCCTGATTATATTACTCGCAGAGTCGTAACCCTGCCTCGAGTGTCTCCCTGAGCACACTCACCGGCACTTCCTGAACGATCGCTGTCTTTCCGATACCACCGTCGATCAATACGAATCTCAAACCTTCATCCGTTGCTTTTTTATCCTTAGCCATAAAGGCCAACATCGCGTCTGCAGACACGTCTGAGGGCCCTGCAACCGGCAGTCCGGCTCTTTCCACCAACGTTTTTATTCTTTGACTATCATCAATAGAACACCGACCCAGCCTGGCTGAAAGGTCAGCGGCCATCACCATTCCGGCGCCTACCGCCTCACCATGCAACCACTGCCCGTAACCCATCCCGGTTTCGATGGCATGGGCAAAGGTA
>JABGVY010000178.1 GCA_018645845.1 Gammaproteobacteria bacterium
AACACGGCCTGTTTCTCGCTTAGCGGCGAGTCAGCATGGCTGCTCCAGTAAATGTCCTGATAAGTCTCGGAAAAAGGAGTTTCGT
This sequence comes from Gammaproteobacteria bacterium, assembly GCA_018645845.1. Lineage (GTDB taxonomy): Bacteria > Pseudomonadota > Gammaproteobacteria > Pseudomonadales > Azotimanducaceae > UBA9659. The sequence goes on from JABGVY010000178.1 coordinate 86, forward strand.
CTTGCCATGCAAGTTCTGCGGGGTCAACGAAGTAACTGTCAGCCATCGTTAAGCAGTTTCAATCGGTCGATCTGGGTCCGTGATCCATTCACTCCAGGAACCCGCATACAAAGCAGGTTCTGAATATCCGGCGATGAGAAGTGCCAGCAGATTATGAATGGCAGTGACACCTGAACCGCAGTAACACACCAGGGGCGAGTCCGGCGCCAGGTCGAGATTTTCAAAGCGTTGCTTCAGAATCGCCGCGGGCTTGAAGTAACCCCCGGACATGTTGTCAGAAAACGGGACGGATATAGCGCCAGGAATATGCCCGGCAACCGGATCTATCGGTTCAATCTCGCCACGATATCTTGCGCTGTCGCGCGCATCGATCAGCGTGTTTGATGATCCCAGGACGTCTGCAACTTCACAGATTTTTGTCAGCGCAGGCTTTAAGGCAAAGTCACCTTGTGGAAAGGTCGACTGGGTGGTTTCAATGGGATGTCCTTGCTGAATCCAGCCGTCCAGACCTCCGTCCAGCACAAAGACATCGTCATGACCCAACCAGCGGCAAAGCCACCAGAGCCGGGCTGCAAAGGCGCCATTATTCTGGTCATAACAAATGATTCGTGTTGTGGGATTGATTCCCCACTGCTGAAACTGGTCAGCCAGAGCCTCTCTTGCAGGCAGGGGATGCCTGCCACCGGCGCCCGGAGGGGCGGCCAGGTGCTGGTCCAGGTCCGCGTGTTGTGCTCCGGGTATGTGTCCAGAGTCGAAATCTTTTTTGCCCTGGCTCAGGTTGCCCAGGTGGGATCGGCAGTCGAACACCATAGCGCGGTTGTTGTTGGCCGGTGTCTCCAGAGCTAGTGTTTGTTGAGAAATGAGTAGCCCCATTCAGCCCCCCGCCAACTTCACAGCGAAGCCGCGCTGCTCAAGCAGTTCTTTAAGGAGAGGACGTTTGTCTCCCTGGATCAGGATGCTGGTGCCCTCAACCGAGCCGCCCACGCCGCATTTCTTTTTCAGTTCACCGGCGAGTTTTTTGAGGTCCTGTGCCGACAATGGAACACCTGTGATGAGCGTAACGGGTTTGCCATTTCGGCCCTTGGTTTGTCGGTGGAGTCGAAGGATGCCATCACTATCCGATTGAAGGGGTTGGCATCGGCATAATTTCACGGCTTGTCTGCAATCAGGGCAGAGTTGTCCGAGATCAGTTGAGTAAACGGTGCGCTGCTTGTTCATTCGGAATAGATGAAGACCGAGAGAACCTGTTCCTGTCGAACCAGCATACAAAAATGAACCAGGTTAAACAGGAACCTGGCGAGCACTTCCTGTAAATCACTGGCTTCCATATTCAGTGCCGACATTTCGCCGGTTTGCGACCAGTTGAGTGCAATGTCATCAATGTCGTCTTCTTCGACTTCAGCCAGCCGTTCGGTGATGGTGAAGTCCAGCTTGAAGACCCAGGGGCCCTCGGGGCCATATTCCAGAACCAGCTGTTCCATGGATTGTGCTTCGTCAAAGAAGATACCCATCAGCAGAGCATAGAGTAAAACTCTCATTTCGGAGTCTATGCCTTCGCTTGGCATACAGGGGAAATTGTCCGCAGGGTTTTCTTCAATTCCCAGTGACAATACCTCTTTCTCAACGCCAAGCAACATTATGTCGGGCATTGTGGACGCGCCTCCTAGACGGGTGAGACTTCGTCCGCCTGCAAACCCTTATCCCCGTCAGTGACCACGAATGATACTCGTCGTCCTTCTTCGATGGAGCGACGACCCGTGCCCTCGATGTTACGGAAGTGGACAAAGACGTCATCGCCTGCATCCCGGGTGATAAATCCGTAGCCTTTTCGAACGTTGAACCACTTAACCGTACCCGTCTCGCGATCGGATGAGTTATAGCTGCTCTCACTCTCACTCTCACCTTCACTTTCACTGAAACTGCCGCCCACGAGTTGGGAAATAAACGATGTGGCGATAAACAGAAGAAGCAGGCCGATTTCCGGTACGGTACTTGGAATCTGGATGCTGTTTTTTAGGATTAATTCACTAATAGCGTATGCAATGAGGCCAATGACAATAGAGATGGCGATATTTCTTATAATGGGCATGATGATCTTGGGGGGTTAGCTTTGGAGCGGACATCATACTGATTCACGGTAGGAAGGGAAATATCAAGGCCAACGGCGGAAAGCACTTAAGCGATGGAATTCAGGATTTCTCGATATCTGGATACGGTTTCTGATAAACCTATCGACAGCGCATCAGTAATGATTGCATGGCCTATGGAAACCTCTGCTACGTTGGGAACCTCATGGCAGAACCTGGCGAGGTTGTCCTGGTTCAGGTCATGCCCGGCGTTGATACCAAGCCCAAGCGATACAGCAAGGGTTCCTGCGTCGATGAAGGTTTGCAGGATGCCATCCGCCTCCGTTGAGCTGTACTGGTCTGCATAGGGTCCGGTATAAAACTCAATACGATCCGTACCCAGATGGCTTGCCAGCCTGAGCTGTTCGTGGTCCGGGTCCATAAAGCAGCTGACCCGTATACTGTCGGCTTTGAGTTTTGTCACGAGCGGTTTGAGGCGATTGGATTCCCCCAGGAGATTCCATCCGTGATCGGAGGTGAGCTGGGTTGGGTCATCAGGTACCAGCGTGCACTGGTCAGGTTTTACGGCGTCAACCAGCGTCATAAAGCCGGGGTAGCCGTTTTCTTCGGGCCCTGCGTAGGGATTGCCTTCAATGTTGAATTCGATGTCAGAGTAGTCAGGCCGGCTGAGCAACTCCGCAAGGTCGTAAACATCGGAAGGGCGGATATGGCGCATATCGGGTCTTGGGTGAACCGTAATGCCTTGCGCGCCAGCTTGGATGCATGTCACTGCGGCTTCAACAACACTGGGTATGGTTGTTTCCCGCGAATTCCGAAGCAGTGCAATCTTGTTCAGGTTGACCGACAGGACAGTACTCATAGCCAGCCACCGTTATATCGTTTGTGATAAATTCTTCGTCCGAGCCAGAATCCTAACAGAAGTCCAATCAATAGTACGCCGGCTCCGCCAAGGAACCATTGCTGCGCACGATCATCTGAAAGAGCATCGGTTAGCTCATTCAGGTCGATGATCTGTTGGCGTAAGACATCACGTTCTTCACTCAGTTGTTTGTTTTTTTCATCAATGGCAATAACGTTGCCTGAAAGTGTGGTGATCGTTGCCAGGTCTTCAATCAGGCGGGCATTCCGGTCTGACAGGTTTTCCTGTTTCCGGGTCAGGGATTCTTTTGCTTCCCTGGTTTCTCTCAAACTGAGCAATGTTTGCTGGTGCTGTTTATCGAGTGACCGCATCTCAGATTTCACTTCATCTAGTTGCGTGCTGGCGATGGGTTCATCGACCAGGTATTGGGTCTGTAGCCAGCCTTCAAGGCCATCGGCTGTCCGTACTCGCGTATAGCCGGTTTGTTCATTGGTTTGCAGGCGTTCGAGTGGTGTGCCACTCCTGATGCCGCGATGGATAATCTTGTGCTTGGTTGACTCGCCGCCGCGCA
>JABGVY010000240.1 GCA_018645845.1 Gammaproteobacteria bacterium
CAAATGCAAAAACTATGGCCGCGGCCAGGAAACAAGCGCCTGTGGTCGCCCAAAATATTTGTAATGCAATATCAGGTCAACCACATTCTGCGGCCTACAAAGGCTACGGCTCCTGTCCGCTCACGGTTGAGAATGGCAAGATCGTGTTGGCAGAATTTGGCTATGGAGGCAAGGTCACCCCGACCTTCCCAGCCTGGTTGAACGAAGGCACTAAGCCAACCAGGCTCGCCTGGTTTCTAAAGGTACGAATCTTACCCCTTGTATACTGGCACGGGATGCTAAAAGCACGGGAATGGCTCACGGGACCATAATATGGAATCATTAAACTCTGCCAAAATTAAATCCTCTAACAGGAAAAATACTATGAAGATATTTCAAATCAGTTCGCTTGTTACAGTGATAACTGGCCTTTTATGCGGTGCCTCGATGAACGTGCTGGCAGACGAAACCTGTATGTCGCCCTATATGGCAAAAATCGTTGGTCAGGAAGATTTTGTTTACGTGTGGACCTTGGGCAAGGAAGGCCTAGGTGACGAACAGGACAAAATGGTGACTATTGATGTGAACCCTCATTCGCCCAGTTACGGCAAAGTCATTAACACTCTTTCAGTCGGCGGACGCAATGAGGCGCACCACTCAGGTTTCACAGATGACAGGCGCTACCTTTGGGCAGGTGGTTTAGACAGTAATAAGATATTTATCTTTGATGTTCATACGGACCCAGCCAAACCAACCCTCTATCAAACGATCGATAATTTTGTAAAAGCCAGTGACGGTGTTGTCGGCCCGCATACGTTTTATGCGCTGGCAGGCAAGATGATGATAACTGGATTATCCAATAACGTAGATCATGGTGGACGAACAGCCATGGTGGAGTATTCCAATTCCGGTGACTACATCGCTACCCATTGGCACCCAACCGATCAAGATCTCAGAGGTGCGGAAAAATCAGGCGACTACGCCGATGGTTATGGCTACGATATTCGCGCACTGCCCAGGCGAAACGCTATGTTCACATCCTCGTTTACAGGTTGGTCGAACTACATGATGGACTTTGGCACTATGCTGAGCGACCCGGAAGCCATGAAGCGTTTTGGTAGCACGGTGGTGAAATGGAACCTGCATACGAAAAACCCGGAAAAGGTTTTTGATGTTCCTGGCGCGCCTTTAGAACTTCGTTGTGCATGGCAACCTAATCACAATTATTGTTTCACCACCACGGCATTAACGTCTCAGATCTGGTTGATTTACGAAGATCAAGCGGGCGAGTGGCAGGCCAAAGCGGTGGCGGATATTGGAGATCCAGCCAAGATTCCATTGCCGGTTGACATCTCGATCACCTCGGATGACAACGGTTTATGGGTTCAAACTTTTATGGACGGCAAGACGCGTTACTTTGACGTGTCTGATCCCTTCAACCCCACCCAGGTCTACGAAAAAACCATTGGTTCGCAGTTGAACATGATCTCGCAGAGTTGGGATGGCAAGCGTGCTTATTTTACCTCTTCGCTATTGCGCAACTGGGATAAAAAAGGCGCTGATGACCAGCAGTTCTTCAAATCCTACACCTGGGATGGTAACAAGCTAAACCTGGAATTTGAGATTGACTTTAAAGCCGAAAAACTAGGCAGTGCACACCAAATGCGTTTTGGTGCTTATGGCCTTTACGGCATGCCACGCCCCTTCGAGCAAAATATCAGCGCAGTAATTGATACGAGCACCGATTCCTCCGGCCTGGCGAACAGGTAATGCCAAGAGCTGATGCGGCACCTGGGTCCGGATAGGAAGGTTGTTACTTGAGAAGTAGCAAGGCCAGGATATTGTTTAACGCTGTACTGGTCGCCCTGGTTTTTGCTCAGGGAGTGCTCGCTGAGCCTTCTAAACCAGAGGTAGTGCTAGCGCCTGGCTGGGGCAAACTTAGTTTTGAAGCGCCAGTAGCAGGCACCTATGATTTACCCAAGATTCGGCCCGCCGCCGGCGGTGCAATATTAGATGCCGCAGGCAAGTCTCTAGATTTAGATGATTTATTAGGAGCAAAAATCACAGTGCTTAGTTTTATTTACCGCACCTGTGACGATATTAATGGCTGCCCTTTATCGACGATGGTTTTACATAGGTTAGCAGGAAAAGTTAAGGAACAGCCGAGGCTGACAGATAACTTGCGTTTATTGACGCTTAGTTTCGATCCCGAATTTGATACCCCTGAAGTTATGAATAAATTCGGAGAGAGCATTAAAGGCAGCAGCGCCAATAAGGACGGCGCCGCAGATTGGCACTTTCTCACCTCCAAATCAGAGCAGGCAATCCAACCGATTCTAGATGCGTACCAACAGAGTGTGATTCCGGATATGCAGACCCAAGCCGACGGCAGAAAAAAATACTCGCATATCTTACGGGTGTATTTGATTGATCGAAAAAAACAAATTCGCAACATATATAATGTTTCCTTTCTCCATCCAGACATCTTGATTAATGATGTACTCACCTTGCTCAACGAAGAACAGGTTGGCCAAAAACCTAACAGGAAGGCTGTTTCACTTTAAGCGATCAGTGGGTCAACGGTTGAGGGTTTCATTAAGCTGTACACTAGCGTTAGTCGGCTTGTGCTTTAGTTCACTCAGCATAAAGGCGGACGAAAAAATACGTCTGGCACCCGGCGACTATAAAACCGACTATAGTAATGCGAATTACGAAACAGACTCATTGAGCCTGAGCTTGCGGTCCGGCTCTGCTGCAAATTTACTGGAAATAGTAAAAGCCAAACAACTGGGGTTACCGCAACTGGCAGCACCGGCAGACAACCAACCCGATGCCCGAAAGATAGCGCTGGGGCGAAAGTTGTTTTTTGATCGCCGACTGTCCCGCAATAAAACCATGTCCTGCGCGATGTGTCATATCCCTGAGCAAGGTTTTACTAACAATGAGTTGGCTCGCCCCATCGGCTCGGAAGGGCGCGGACTGAAGCGGAACGCACCTACCATTTTGAATGTCGCCTACTATCAACGTTTGTTTGTCGATCAGCGTGAATTTAGTCTCGAACAGCAGGTGTGGTCACCATTGCTGGCGAGCAATGAAATGAATAACCCTTCGATAGGTTATGTGATTGAAACAATTTTGCATGCCAGGGATTATGCCGGTCTGTTTCAACAGGCCTTTGGTGGCCCAGTGACAATGCGACGCGTGGGCCAAGCACTTGCCCAATATGAGCGCACTTTAATTTCTGGAGATTCTCGTTTTGACCGTTGGCTATACGCTAATGAACCCCTGGCACTCAATAGCAGTGAGACTCTGGGGTACCAGTTATTTACTGGTAAAGGCGGCTGCTCGAGCTGTCATTTAATTCAAAAAGACCACGCACTATTTACAGACCAGCAGGCACACAATACCGGTGTTGGCTATGGGGACTCCATGCTCCGACCATCCGGGGAAGTGTCAGTGCAATTGGCTCCGGGGATTACTGCTAACATCGATCAAGCCCGAATCGCGAGTGTTGGCGGCGCTAAGGAGAACGATGTCGGGATTTACGAAGTAACCTTGAATCCAGTTGACCGGTGGAAGTATCGCACGCCGAGTTTGCGCAACGTCGCACTAACGGCGCCATATATGCATAACGGCGAGATGTTAACTCTGGAGGCTGTCGTCGATTTTTATAATCGCGGCGGCATCCCCCACGAATTGCTCAGCCCCTTGTTAAAACCGTTGGGCCTGGTTGCTGACGAGCGCGCTGCGCTAGTCGATTTTCTGAAATCACTGACTGGAAGTAATGTGAAGACACTGGTTTCAGATGCTTTTGCTGTACCGATTGGAGACCCTGAACCACGTAAATAGAAAGGACCTTAACGTAACGCGTCGACAATCGATTGCCTAGCCGCCTGAGAGTCGAAAATACCAAAATGATTAACGTTGGCAAAAACATGAATGTTGGCTTTGGAGCCAGCATCGGTGAAAACAATTTTCAGCATTTCAGGGTCTACCGCCTCGTCGTGTTCACCGACGAATACTTCAACACGGTCACCCATCGCCTGGATATCCTGTTCATAGTTGTAACGAGGATGATAAGACTGATTTAGCCGAAAGGAATAAGATAGCGTCTCGGAACCGTCCCGAAAAACGACAGGCTTATTGAACTGAATCACGGGTAAACCATTCAAGCCGGTAATGCCAAATGCGTTTAACATTAGCAATCCTGCGAGCCGACCGTTATTCAATACTGCCCAGCCTCCAGCATCTCCA
>JABGVY010000588.1 GCA_018645845.1 Gammaproteobacteria bacterium
CAGCCGCAGACCGGCATTATGGGTGTTAACCGAATATTCGACGGCGTTGAATGGGACGGTGACAAACCCGTAAAGACCAAGAAGATGAATCTTTCCCTGACCTGGGACCATCGAGCGGTGGACGGGGCGCCCGCGGCGGAATATCTGGTAGAAGTGCGTAATCTGCTTCAATCGCCATATCGGCTATTGGTCTAGGAGGCTCTATGTCAGAACATAATGTTGACGTCCTGGTCATTGGCGGTGGTCCTGGAGGGTACACGGCTGCGATTCGGGCATCTCAATTGGGGCTTAGTGTGGGCCTGGCTGAACGCGCGGAACTCGGCGGTGTTTGCCTGAACTGGGGTTGCATTCCGACCAAGTCACTATTGCACACAGCGGATGTTATGCGCGAAGCAATGGCAGCCAGTGAATTGGGACTTGAAATCGACAAACCCAGATTCAACCTGAAAAAAGTCGTCAAACGATCACGTGATGTGGCGGCTCAACTGAGTGGCGGCGTGTCACATCTGATGCGCAAGAACAAGATTACGATTTTTGCGGGTGACGCGATTTTTCAGAACAAGAACACGGTAACCGTTGGGGATGACACAATCATTGCTGACAATATCATCGTCGCCACGGGTGCCAGAGCGAGAAATCTGCCGCATATACAGGTGGATGGGGATCGTATCTGGGATGCACGCAGTGCGATGACGCCGACATTCATGCCGAAGAAACTGCTAATTATTGGCGCCGGTGCCATCGGTGTAGAGTTTGCGAGCTTCTACAATACACTTGGGGCAAAGGTGACGCTTGTCGAAGTGATGGACCAGATTCTTCCTGCGGAAGATTCAGAGATTGCAGACCTTGCGAAACAGTCTTTCGTTAATCAGGGCATGGAAGTGTTAACGGCAACGGGTGTCGACGAGGTCAAGGTGACCGGTAAAACACTGACAGCGACGATAGACGGAAAGAGCCGAAAATTTGACGCTGCTATTCTGTCGGTGGGCGTGTCAGGCAATGTCGAAGATCTGGGACTAGAAGCCATTGGTGTTGAAATTGAGCGAGGCTTTATCAGCGTCGACGAATACCAGCAAACCAGTGTCGATGGTGTATACGCCATTGGTGACGTGGCCGGTGTCCCTTGTCTTGCACACAAGGCCAGTCATGAAGGCATCATTGCCGTTGAAGGTATCGTCGGTGAAATGCCGCATCCGCTGAACAAGGAACGAATCCCCGGTTGTACTTATAGTCATCCACAGGTCGCGAGCATCGGCCTGTCGGAAGTTCAAGCGGGGGAAAGAGGTGAGATAAAAGTTGGACGCTTCCCGCTACTTGCCAATGGCAAAGCGGTTGCAGTAAATGATACTGAAGGTCTGGTCAAAACCATTTTTGATGCTTCTACGGGCGCGTTACTGGGTGCTCATATGATTGGTCCAGGCGTGACAGAAATGATCCAGGGTTTTGCCGTAGCCATTGGTCTGGAGACGACAGAGTCGGAATTAATGGAAACCATCTTTCCGCATCCTACGTTGTCAGAAGCCATGCATGAATCGGTACTGTCGGCATACGGGCGGACGATTAATTTCTAATGTGGGCCATCTAAGTTAATAACTAACCAAAGCGGATACGAAAAATGACCTTTGCCAAGCCATATTCAGTTGAACACCCGGAAGAGATTGCTATTTGTGATCCAGAGAAGGAGCTCAAGTGGGCGGAAGTAGATGATGTATTGAATCGCTGTGCCAACGGTTTGCAATCGTTAGACCTGGGACCTGATGTGCGAATTGCGGTATTTGCTGAAAATGCTGTTGAGACCGCCATGGCAAACCTGGGCGGCCTGGTCGCGGGTGCTTCTGTCGTTCCTGTAAACTTTCACCTGACAGCCGAGGAAGTGAACTATATTCTTGGTGATTCGGGTACGCGTGTTTTGTTTGTCGGGCCAGAGACTTGGGAGCGGGGCGTTGAGGCCGCGCAAGGAACCGAGGTTCATACTGTTGTTGCTTGGGGAGCCCCAGACGGTGCAGCGGTAACATCGTGGTCGGATTGGCTTGCGGCAAATGATGCCGGCGAGCCAGACCAGTCTGTTCCCCCGCGGCCCAATTTACTTTACACCTCGGGAACAACAGGGCGACCCAAAGGTACGGATTTGCCGCCAACTATGTTTGCCGGTGGGGCAACTGTAGACGAGCATCTGGCTAATTTTAAGGCCGGTGTGCTTGAAAGATCAGGCGGCGTGATTGGTCCTCAATTGGTAGTGGGTCCGATGTATCACACAGGACCGCTTTCCGGAACGCGCCAGCTCATTGCCGGGGTTTCTTCTGTCATTATGGCCAGGTTCAATGCGGAGAGGACGCTTGAGGTCATCCAACGGCACGGCATCTTTTCCTCCATCATGGTGCCTACACATTTTGTGCGACTGTTGGCGTTGCCGGACGATGTAAAAGCGAAGTATGACATTTCATCCATCCGTTCAATCAGCCATACGGGGGCAAAATGTCCGGTCGATGTTAAGCGCAAAATGATTGAGTGGTTTGGTCCTGTGTTTCTGGATGCCTATGGTGCCAGCGAAGTTGGCACCACCTGCATGATTACCTCTGAAGAGTGGCTTAGGAATCCGGGTTCTGTAGGTAGGGCAGTACCACCGTTTACTGCGAGAATTTTGGACGACGATAATAATGACCTGCCGGCCAACACTGAGGGTAGGCTCTATTTTGAGGATGCCACTGGCCGGGGCGTGATCTATCACAATGATCCGGAGAAATCCGCGGCGGCACATATTGCACCGGGGGTCTTTACTCTTGGTGAAATCGCCTATATGAATGAAGAGGGCTTTGTGTTCATCACAGACCGATTCAGTGACATGGTGGTTTCAGGAGGCGTAAACCTCTATCCGGCGGAACCAGAGCAGGTGCTGATTCATCATCCTGCAGTGCTAGATGTCGCCTGTATTGGCGTGCCTCATAAGGAAATGGGCGAAGAGCTCAAAGCCCTGGTGATTCCGAAAGAAGACGTGGACTTACCTTCACCTGACGTAATGATCGCCTGGTGTCGGGAGCGCCTATCGCACTATAAGTGCCACAGAACACTGGACTTTGTGGATGATCTTGGGCGCAACACGATGGGTAAAATTAACAAGCGAAAGCTTCGTGCGCCGTATTGGGAAGGTGTCTCTTAGCGGGACTTGCTGGATTAGCGCTACAGGATCCTTGGCCTCTGGTCTGCCCGAATAATCAGGTGATTATGTTTGATGCCTGGGGGTCGAGCCTTCTTGCGCCAAGCATCAATAGAAACAAGGCCCCGTAACACCCGCTTCCAAACAGGAGTATTGTTCTGTTGTCGGTCCATTCCACAATCTGGCTGGTGACGTAAGGGCTGACCGCGGTGCCTACTGTCGCGCCCAGCAACAAGAGTGACACCAGTCGAGCGCTCGGCACTTCAATCATTTCGGTCGCGAATGACAATATTGCTTTTAGCAAGGCGAGGTTAGCGAACCCCCATATCAGCGCCAGAACGATTAGCCATTCAATATTGCTGACGTTCCATAATGGCAATGAACCGCAGAAGGTTGTGGCTGAGGCAATTAGTACAAGGCGTCTCACGCCTACTTTAAGCACCCACCAGGCGACAAAAATCTGTGCCAAAAACATGCCTAGCCAAAATTGACCGACCAGACTCCCTGCCTGGCCGGGTTGGGCTTGCAGAAAAGTGGTGGCGTAGTTTGGCAGCCAGAACAGCATTGAGTACTGGCCGAGCGTATACAGGAACAAAGATATTACGCATAACCAAACGGAGAGTGGCCACGGGGACGGCTTCGCTGCGTGTTCTTCGGGCAAGGTATTTGGAAACCTGCTCATGACGGCGAGAATAGCTACCGTGGCGGCAATGAAACCAACCAACTGATAGGTTGCACTCCAGCCGAATTCTTGACTTACAAGGTAGGTTGCAGTCCAGCCCATAGCGAATCCTGCAACGCTGAAGGAGCCATCAGTGATGACAAGCATAGAGGCCCGCCGATCTTCGCTGTATGAATGCGAAATGGTAATCGCGGCTCCCGCCAGCCCGATGCCGCTGCCTACTCCAACGAACGCCAATATGTATCGGGCTGATTCAAGCGAATCGACTGTAACAAGTGAAAGCAGTACCAGCGCAACCAACCCGTAGATCGTGATAAACAATTTTCTCAGGCTCGTCCAGTCGAAGATAAAAAGCGCAATAACGGCACCGACCAATATGCCGCCGGTTAACCAGCTGAACTGTTTGGTTACGTC
>JABGVY010000509.1 GCA_018645845.1 Gammaproteobacteria bacterium
ACTGTATTGCTGCAGCAACAGCATCAGAAGACGTCGCGTCGACAAACGTCACTTCAATACCCTGTGTGACAAGCGTGTTGAAAAGACTATTGGTATTGCCGAACAAAAAAGAAGAAGAAATAAAATGATCACCACGACGAAGCAATGAAAATAGCGTAGTGCCGATTGCTGCCATTCCAGTACCGAACGCAGCGGTGGCAACACCCTCTTCCATCAGGGTGATCTTGTCCTGCAGCGCCGTCACGGTTGGATTAACCTGACGCCCGTAGGTGTAGCCACCCTTTTTACTCTGAAAGACCGCGGCAAGATCACGCGCGTCATCATAGGCATAGGTCACTGCCGTGTGTATGGGCTTATGGATAGATCCATGTTCAATCGGATCGCGCCTATCCGAATGAACAATTTTTGAAGTGAATCCCATTTTCTTAAGCTCCTGAACAAAAAAACCCACCGAGCAAGCCGCTACAGCAGGTTATCCCTCTTTAGCCGCATTTCTAAAGCGCCCGCAAGCTGACATCAAATCGGCGCAGAACGAATTGTACATTAGCTCTTCCAGCAGGTACAACGAAATGGGTGCGTCTCTTCAATCCCTGCTAGAATACGGGGCTTCCAGGCAATATGACACGACATGAACAACGCAGATTTCAACCAGCAGCTCATCGATTTCCTGAACGCCTCACCCACGCCATTTCATGCCACACAGAATATGGCGGCGATGCTCACCAATAACGGCTTTCGCGGACTGAAAGAAGCAGAAAGCTGGGACACGCCTGCTGGCAGGTACTTTGTCACCCGCAACGACTCTTCTATTGTGGCTTTTGTCATTGGCCGCCACCCATTGGAAGAGACAGGCATCAGGATGGTGGGTGCACACACAGACAGCCCCTGCCTGAAAGTAAAACCTCGACCGGAGCGAAACAGCCACGGTTACCAGCAACTTGGCGTGGAAGTATATGGTGGCGTGTTGTTGAACCCCTGGTTTGACCGCGACCTGAGTCTGGCGGGCAGAGTCACGTTCAAAAACAGCAAGAACCAGGTGACGAGCGTACTGGTCAACCTGGAAAAGCCTATCGCCGTCATCCCAAGCCTGGCCATCCACCTTGATAGAGATGCGAACAAGGAAAGAACCATCAATCCGGAAACGGACCTGGCACCCGTACTGCTTAACGAGAACGAGGCGTTTTCACTGGCGAGCGCTCTTGATGAAGCCACCCAGGGTGGAGAGATCCTTGCCACAGACCTTTGCTTCTATGACACTAACCCCGCCCAGGTCATCGGGCTACAGAACGACTTTCTTGCGAGCGCTCGACTGGACAATCTGCTGAGCTGTTTCACAGGTCTTCAAAGCCTACTAACAGCAGACGATTCAGTCAGCAGCCTGCTGGTATGCAATGATCACGAAGAAGTAGGCAGCGCATCAACTTCCGGCGCAGGCGGCACCTTCCTCAAGGATGTGCTAAGCAGAATTACACCGGATGAAACCTCAAAAATTCGTACCTTTTCAAACTCGATGCTCATTTCTACGGACAACGCTCACGGTGTGCATCCAAACTACCCAAAGAAGCACGAAAGCAACCATGGCCCAATCCTCAATAAAGGGCCTGCCATAAAGTTCAATGCAAACCAGCGTTATGCCACCAATAGCGAAACTGCCGGTTACTTCAAGGCTCTTTGTCTGGACCTGAAGATTGAATGCCAGGAGTTTGTCAATCGGGCCGACATGGCCTGCGGCAGCACCATCGGGCCTATCACCGCCAAAGAGCTGGGTGTTCGAACTCTGGATGTCGGCGTACCTACCTTCGCCATGCACTCGATACGGGAATTAGCCGGAACACAGGACGCGTTCAACCTGTATCGAGTACTCAGCGGGTTCTACAAAGACCCGGGACCGCTGGGACCCCAGAGTTAAACCCTAGGCGACTTTTGTGTCGACCGCCGGCCCCACATAGAGTGCCGCAGGGCGAATAATCTTGTTGTTTGCGCGACTCTCCATGAAGTGCGCAAGCCAGCCTACGGATCTGGACATTGCGAAGTTTGCGGTAAAAAAGTCCGATGGAATACCCAACGCTTCGTAGACCACA
>JABGVY010000511.1 GCA_018645845.1 Gammaproteobacteria bacterium
ATCGAACGTTCCTACGCCTATCTGAACCAGATGACATTCTGACCTTGCGCGCGTTCTCTCTTGCCTTGCTGTTGTTGACCGCCCCGTTTGTATCGGGCGATGAAAAACCATTTTATCTCACCTTGGAAACACCACCTGCGCCCGAGCTGAGTCCGGATGAGGCCCGGGCGAGTTTCTCTCTTGCGCCCGGATTTGACATTGAACTGGTTGCGTCAGAACCACTCGTTGAGGACCCGGTGGCTATAGCCTGGGATGAGGCAGGAGATCTCTATACCGTAGAGATGCGGGGTTTCATGCCAGACGCCTATGGCACTGATGATAAGGACCCGGTTGGTAGTGTTGTCAGGCTTCGTGATCTCGATGGCGATGGTAAATTTGATCAGCGCGAGGTGCTGCTTGATCAATTGGTGCTTCCCAGGGCAATCGCGATTGTTAACGAGGGCCTTTTAATCGGCGAACCACCGAATCTTTGGCTCTGTCCAAGTCACAGTGGGTCATCGAAAGATATCAACTGCCAGGAAAAGATCAGACTTTCCAACTACGCAGATGAACCGGGCAATGTTGAGCACGGAGAAAATGGTTTGCTGCTGGCTATCGACAACTGGATTTACAATGCAAAGTCCAGTCGGCGAATGCAGATCCGTAACGGTAAGCTGGTTGACGAGCCCACTTTATTTCGGGGCCAATGGGGTATCTCGCAGGATAATCAGGGCCTGCTTTACTACAACACAAATTCTAATTTCCTGTTGGGTGATGTTTACGATGCTCAGCCGGTCATTGCGGCGGGGAACGCCGGGGGGGCTGGGCTCAATATACAGGTCAGTAAGAAAGATCAGGTTTTTGCGGTCAGGGTTAACCCCGGTGTTAACCGTGCTTATGTACCCGGCGTGCTAAGAGAAGATGGTCGACTCAACAATCCAACGTCTGCCAGCGGCATGGTCTACTATCGAGGAGATCAGTTTCCATCAGCCTATAACCAGGATGTTTTTGTCGCTGAACCCGCGGGTAATGTTGTAGTTCAGTTGCGCCTGAAGCATGAAGGCCTGCAAGTCAGCACTGATCATATTCTTTACGAAGACGAGAAATGGGGGCAACGGGAATTTTTGGCATCGACAGACGAGAGGTTTCGCCCCGTCGATGTGGACGTGGGACCTGATGGTGCATTGTACGTTGTTGATATGTATCGCGGTATTATTCAGGATCAGATATTTCTGTCAGGTGAGCTACGTGCGCAGGCGCTGTCACGAGGCCTGGATGAACCGATAGGCATGGGCCGAATTTGGCGGATCACAGCAGTCGAGGGTGCTTCGACGGCTGCGCGACCCCAGTTTCCTTCAAGTGGGGTTAAGTTACTAAAGCGTTTGGAGGCAGAAAATGGCTGGGTTCGCGATACAGCGCAGAGATTATTACTGCGCAAAAAGGGGCGAGGTATTGACCGCGGATTAAGCAGACTTGTTACGCAGGATGATGAGCATGCTGCGGTTCATGCTATTTGGACCCTGGAGGGTCGTGGCACGCTCAATCGTCCCACGCTCTTGAAAGCACTGGCGAACGATAATACCTCGATTCAACTGGCGGCAATCAAAGCTGGCCATAAACTGCTCTCAGCGGAAGAACTGTTAGAAATGGCGACGCAGTCGAGCGATTCGTCGATAGTGCATCACGCCACCATGTATCTGGCAGCCAGCAATCATCGTGACGACGTGATCGAATACCTGGCGAGCAGTCTGGTAAAAAATGATACAGATGGCATGAGGCGGATAGCCATTCAGGCTGCCAGTCGCAGTAACGAGCTGACACTTATTGACGCGATAATAGAAAAAGGCTGGGGTAAAGCCGAAGAACAGTCGGCCGGTTTTGTCAGGGACTTAACCAGCCAGTCTTTCAGAGCCACGCCGAAAGATGGCGATGTACTGCTTGATCACGTGCTGCAGCAGGATCAACGCTGGATGCAGGAAGCGATGTTAACTGGCTTGTTTGAAGTGACCCGGGATGAATCTTTCAGCCGAGTTGTGCTGGCCGAACCGCATATCATGTTCACTAATCCGCCTGAAGGGCTCTGGCCTGCAATTTCGAAGGTGCGCAGAGCATTCACCTGGGAGGGCGATGATCTTACTGCTGGAGCGAAACCGCTGTCGCCCGAGCAACAACGTAGAAAGAATAAGGGGGAGGACTATTATCGGAGCCGATGTGGCATCTGCCACGGCAGTGACGGCAAGGGTATTAGTTCGACTGCGCCAACACTGGCCGAGTCAGAATGGGTCACAGGACCCAGCGAATGGTTAGCCAGGATCGTGCTACACGGATTGCAGGGCCCCATTTCAGTCCGGGGAGAAGCCTGGAATAGTGTCATGCCAGGTCATATTGGCATAGAGGAATTCGACGATGAAACCGCCAGTGGATTGCTCACCTACCTGCATCGAGCCTGGGGACATTCAGAGCGAGCGATAGAACCGGCATTTATACATCAGATACGGCAGGAAACGAACGATAGGGTAAGTTTGTGGACGGCCGCTGAACTTGCAGAGCTTGAAATCAACACGCATTATCGTCGGTATACAGGTACTTACGGGGGTGGACCCTTCACCCTGAAGTTCAGCTATGACGGGCGTAATTTGATGGTGCAATCCGTGTTCTTCAATGGACTTATGCGCGAAGACAAAGAGGATCATTTTTTCTTTGAGCCACGTGATTTTAAGGTTGAGTTTGTTCGAGGTGACGACGGTAAGGTTAATGCCGTTCGTGTCGCCGTGCAGGGCGGGATAGAACTACCTCGCATATCAGACTAGATGGCTGTTCGGTTCGGTGTTGTTGGAACCGGTAATATCGGTAGTCAGCACATTCAATTGCTGAATTCGGGCAAGGTCGCAGGTGCGACAGTTGCTGCTACCGCATCCAGATCAACGCCGGATCTAGTAACAGGCGTGCCTCACTTCGTAGATTACCGTCAGATGTTCAGTGATGCTGACATTAATGCAGTGCTCATCGCCACACCAACAATGAGTCATGTTGAAGTGGCGCAGGCAGCCCTTGAACATAATTTCCATGTCGTGATGGAAAAGCCCATTGCCATGTCGATACTTCAGGCAGAAACACTTCTGGCCGGGGTGCCGGACGAGCTGAAGTTTGCCGTAATGCTTAACCAGAGATTCCATCCCGCCTATGCGAAATTGAAGCAGTTACTTGTCGACGATGCCATCGGTAGCCTGCAACGGGTCAGTTGGACCATGACCGCATGGTATCGACCTGATATCTACTACCAGGTGAGCAGTTGGCGAGGGACCTGGCCCGGTGAGGGTGGTGGTCTGCTGATTAACCAGTGTATCCACAACCTTGATGTGCTCCAGTGGCTTGTAGGACTGCCAAACTCGATAACGGCGAACGTTTGCTTTGGCAAGTACCACGACATAGATGTCGAAGACGAGGTTAGCGCTCTTATGACATTCGAGAATGGGGCTACAGGGGTGCTCACCGCGTCCTGCGGCGAAGCGCCTGGGGTAAGCCGTATCGAAATTGTTGGTGATCGGGGCACGCTTATCTTGGAAAAGGGTGTGATTGAAGTGTTGAGATCTGGCGAAAGCGTTCAGTCACATTGTCGAACGACCCATGAGATGTTCGGTATGCCCGAATTTGAAGATGAGACGATCGAGATGGCTGAGGAAACTAATCAACACGCAGCGGTGCTGCAGAATTTTGTTGATTCGATCGAAACCGGTGCCCAATTACTGACATCCGGTG
>JABGVY010000175.1 GCA_018645845.1 Gammaproteobacteria bacterium
GCCTAATGCCACAACACCTCCGGACGCAAATCGAATCCCCGATTTACCTGTACGGGAAATTGGCGTATTTTGAAGTCCAACTTTCTTGCCGTGCTGTAACCGCCGTAAATCGAACATGGCCCAGGCGACTAACAGGAAATTCCACATGAGTGATGGCTGCCCTTATAAACACGCATCTGAGGTCGATTTCATGGACCCCCTCGTGCAGCAGAACTGGTTCGAGGCCTACGACCTGATTCGCGAAGAATCACCTGCTTATTTTATGGAACAGATCGGGATGTATGTGCTGACCCGGTACGACGACATAGAGTATGTCCTGCGCCGCCCATTTGAGTTCACCTCCGGTTCTGATGTTCAGAACACTGAGCCGCTCATCAAATTTGATGCCGCAATCGCACGCTACGAAGAAAAAGGCTGGACCCGATTCACGCCTTTGGGCGAGAACCCGCCGCAACACGCTCACTATCGAGCTATGGTGGACCCGGCATTGACAGCCTCTTGCGTTAAGGAGAAAGAAGGGTTCATCAAAAATGCTATCAACGCGTTAATTAATGACTGGATTGACGAGCCTTCCATCCCTTTCATTGAGCGCTTCGCTGAACCACTGCCAATGATAGTGATAGCGGAACTCTTGGGTTTCCCCAAAATGGATCTACCGCTGCTTAAAGTCTGGTCGACCGCCTGGGTCCTGCCCTTCTCCAGAGGCCTCTCCCTTGAGCAAGAAATGGATGCGGTGGAAAAACACATCGAACTTCAGCATTACATTTTTGACACGATGAAGCAGAAACGCAAAACCCCAGGCAACGACATCATCACCAGGTTGCTCAACATCAAAGTCGAGGAGGCAGCCACTGGGAAATCAAGGCCACTGACTGATACAGAAATTATCGGCATCACCGACCACCTGTTAATCGGTGGTAACGAAACCACCACATTTGCACTATCGAATGGTCTCTGGCTTCTGTTCAGGAACCCGGAAACATACCAGCAACTCCAGAAAGATCAATCTAAGGTCAAGAATTTTGTTGAGGAAGTCCTCCGTATCGAGTCACCGACACAAGGGCTCTATCGTTTTGTAAAAGAAGATTGCGAAATCGGCGGCGTGAAAATTCCTGCAGGGGCAACCCTTAGTATTCGATACGGTGCCGGCAATCATGATCCAAGACGTTTTCCGGAACCTCTCGTGCCAGACCTGAACAGAAAAAATGCCGGTCGACACCTGGCGTTTGGGCTAGGTGAAAAGGTCTGCCCAGGTGCTACCTTAAGTCGCATGGAACAAAAGTGGGCCTGGGAAATCCTTTTCTCAAGGATTTCAAATATTCGACCAGCGCCAGGAAAAAACAACTACAAACACAGAGCAGGCATGTGGGTAAGGGCGTTAGAAGAGATCTATATGTCGTTCGACACTACCGGTTCCTGACCGCGATGTTGGCGACCGATAATTCGCAAAGGGCCCGAGCGAGTGGCCGTCTATTGGCCAACTGCCTCAAGAATCATATCACTGGCCTTCTCTGCAATCATAATAACCGGGGCATTCGTATTACCGCCCACCAGCGTTGGCATAATAGACGCATCAACCACCCTTAACCCCTTTAACCCATTAACTCGCAACTGATCATCAACAACAGACATTTTGTCGTTCCCCATTTTGCAGGTTCCTACGGGATGGTAAATCGTTTCCGCATATTCCCTAACAAACTCAGCGATCGATTCATCAGTCTCGCGGCCTCGCGAGCTTGCATGCTCTTCTCCGATAACAGAACTAAACGCTTCCATCCCAAAAATGCGCCTGGCCACTTTGACGCCCTCGATCATCACCTGCAGATCACTCGGCTCGCTCAAGTATCCCGCTACTATTTTGGGCTCCGACATAGGGTTGGCATCCTCGAGCAATATTCGGCCTCGACTGGCAGGCCGTAATTGGCAGACGTGGATGCAAATGCCCGCTTGATCTTCTCGTTTACGACCGTGATCAAACATAAACGTCGGGATAAAGTGCAATTGCAAATCCGGCAGGTCAATGTCCGGGCGACTCTTCACAAACCCTGCTGCTTCCATCGCATTTTCGGTGCCTGGACCGTCCCCTAAAAGAAGATAACGAATGCCGGCGTAAGCCACGTTGTACCACTTCGAAAATTTTTGAAGGGTCGCTGATGCCTCAGCATGAAATTGCACAACAATATCGAGATGATCTTGTAAGTTTTCTCCTACACCAGGAAGCTCATGCACGCAATTAATCCCATGCGATGCCAGCTCTTCGGGATTTCCGATACCTGAAAGCTTCAGCAGCTGAGGCGACTGCACCGCACCCGCACACAACAAAACCTCTTTTGCTGCACTGACTCTTTTTGCTTCACCGTTGTGGAGGTACTCAACTCCCGTTGCGCGACCATCCTCAATAACGATTCTTGTGAGGCGCGCATTTGTCTCTACCGTCAAGTTTTTTCGATCCCTAATCGGCGTTAGGTATCCACGCGCTGCACTACAACGTTTGTTGCCGATCTTTGTGAGCTGTATTGGACCCACGCCTTCCTGCTCAATACCGTTAAAATCTGGATTGTAGGGATAGCCCGCCTGGACTCCAGCATCAATAAATTTGCCATGTATAGGCATCCCGCTATTGCCATCTTTCACATTCAGAGGACCACCAACACCATGGTACTCATCTTCCCCTCGTTCCTGGTTCATCGACTTCTTAAAGTAAGGCAGGACATCATCGTACCCCCATCCAACGTTTCCCTCCTGCCGCCAACTATCGTAATCAGCAGCGTGACCCCGGATGTAAACCATGCCATTAATGGAGCTTGAACCACCCAGCCCCCTGCCACGGGGCCAAAACATTTTGCGGTTA
This sequence comes from Gammaproteobacteria bacterium, assembly GCA_018645845.1. GTDB lineage: Bacteria > Pseudomonadota > Gammaproteobacteria > Pseudomonadales > Azotimanducaceae > UBA9659. The sequence goes on from JABGVY010000175.1 coordinate 2,852, forward strand.
TTCAATTCAGGTTCTCTTGCCGTATTGAACTGCCAGTTGTATTTGGTGCCAGCGATGACAACACCCACCCCGTTGGGCATATGAATCAGCGGACTGTTGTCTTTATCACCCGCCTCTAACAGAAGCACTGTGTGCGCGCCATTAGCCGTTAAACGATTCGCTAGCACGCAACCCGCTGAACCTGCCCCAACCACAATATAGTCATAACTCACTTAGTTAACTCTCTTTAAAACATTAAAGCTCACTTTTCTTACCCTACCTACAAAGCAACGAACCATGCTCTTGATTCCACCTCCATCCGTCACTACATCTATTCAGCTAGCAACAACCCGTTGATGATATTTCTTCAACAGTCTATCGCCTATTAAACGACCGCCTAAAACGACAGAGGCAAAGGGCCATGATCAGCGGTATAAAATTGCCTGGTACTTTGCTCCGACACCGCTATAAACTGGACGCTACTATGCAACCCCCGACGCCCTTTAATTGGATAGAAACATGATCAAATATCTTCGCTACGCAGGTCTTGCTGTCGTATTCGCTTGGTTCTTTGGCGGCGGAGTCACGCACTTCACCAACACCGATTTTTTTGTCGCTATCGTTCCGCCCTGGTGGCCCTGGCCACTGTTCGCTGTCTATGCCAGCGGAGTATTCGAGGTTCTGCTGGCACTCCTGATTCTCTTGCCAAAGGCCCGCCCGCTTGCCGGGTGGGGCATAATCGCGCTGACACTGGCAGTCACACCAGCCAATGTACACATGTGGCTGCACCCGGAACAATTCCCTGATGTGTCAGAAACCGCCTTATCTATCAGACTTGTTATTCAAGTTTTCCTGGTGGCACTGATATGGTGGTCCACGCGACTGCCGCCGGCAGAAACGACTGAACACGCCTCTGCCTGAGAGTTTGCGAAAACTAGCGTCGCACCAACAAAGGTCGGCGCACTATATTGCCTCCAGCATTGTCTGCCATGGGCCATAGAACTTTTCTCACCTGATTATTCGACGGCCTTGCCCGGTTCAAACTGACCGTTTACCACAAGTCATACTTCTGAACTTCTGCTCGACCCACCACCATGTGATGCACCTCATCTGGGCCGTCTGCAAACCGAAGATGGCGCATGTCAGTATACATTGCCGCAAGTGGCGTCCATTGAGATATCCCGGTTGCCCCATGCATCTGAATCGCCTGATCGATAATCGTACAAACCTTCTCTGGCACCATTGCTTTGACCGCGCTGACATAGACTCTGGCTTCTTTGTTACCAAGCACATCCATCGCCTTTGCCGCCTGCAGAACCGCCAGCTTCATACCGTTAATTTCGATACGAGCTCGCGCGATGACTTCAAGGTTTTTCCCAAGTTTTGCGATTGGCTTTCCAAATGCCTCGCGAGTAGCCGAACGCTTCACCATCAACTCCAACGCCTTCTCTGCTTTACCGATTGATCGCATACAGTGGTGAATTCTGCCCGGCCCAAGACGGACCTGAGATATTTCAAAGCCCCTGCCCTCTCCCAACAAAATATTATCTTTTGGTACACGGACATTGTTAAATTTCAGATGCATGTGACCGCGAGGAGCGTGGTCATGACCAAACACCTGCATTGCGTCAAGAATCTCTACGCCCGGTGTGTCGATTGGAACCAAAATCTGTGACTGTTGCCTTGAGGCCGGTGCATCAGGATCAGTCTTAACCATGGTGATCATGATTTTGCACCGGGGGTCACCGGCACCCGAGATGTAGAATTTCTCGCCATTGATGACCCATTCGTCTCCTTCGAGGACGGCGCTGGTCGCAATATTTTTGGCATCGGACGAGGGTATTCCGGGCTCCGTCATCGCGTATGCTGAGCGAATATCCCCATTTAAAAGTGGCTTTAGCCACTGCTCCTTTTGTGCCTCTGTTCCTACTCGCTCAAGCACTTCCATATTCCCTGTGTCGGGTGCACTACAATTCAGTGTTTCAGAGGCCAAGGCAAACTTGCCCAGTTCGGTGGCAATATACGCATAGTCCAGATTGGTCAGCCCCTCACCAATTTCGGAGTCCGGTAGGAAAAAATTCCACAAGCCCGATTCCTTAGCTTTGTCTTTAGCACCTTGCAACAACTCGAGTTGCCTCGGATGCCATGACCATCTGTCCTCTTTTGCATTATCAAGTGCAAAAAATTCTTCAGTGATTGGTTCAACATTATCCGCAATGTGTTTCTTCACGGCATCCATAAGAGGTTGTGCCCGCTCAGACATGGCTAGGTTAAATAGGTCGGCTTCTAGATCAGGCATCGTAATCTCCTTTAGATACTCATTAGTTGAAACAGAATTTCAGGTTCTCGAGACTATCACCCTAGATGAGCGGGGGAAAGTGAGCGCAGAAAAATGTCCGGCTCAGACATCTTCTCCCTGCGCTCTTGCTCTTTCAAGGCGGGTGCGCTCGTCCCTTGGCAGATGTCGCCAGGCCAGGATTAACAGGAAAAA
>JABGVY010000258.1 GCA_018645845.1 Gammaproteobacteria bacterium
ACGCGGCCATTCTCCACGCCCGGGATATCAACACCATCGAATGCTGTCGTTGTATAGCGTTTGGGTGCGCCCCGAAAGCTGACGTAACGAGCTTGACCCTGATCACGCTCTATGGCTATACCCGGCACTCGACCCAGGGCATCCGCAAGATTTTGGTCAGGGAACCTACCCATAGCATCTGCAGATATAACATCGGCAACGTTATCCGCCATTCTCTTCGCATCAAGAGACGATTGTGTACTCGCCTTGATCGACTTGCCTACCACCACCACTTCTTCGATTGCTTCCTCAGCTACCGCGTTGAAGGCCTGAGCCACCACTACGATCGACAACAGCATTGTTACAACATTTTTCAGAATCACTCTAACTTTTTTCATTTAATACCCCTCCGGGAAATGTAGTCCAGTCCAGAAAAACAACAATATAGGGCACCAAAACACATCTCGAAGCGGAACTCAACTTTCAGTTCAGTGTGGCGCACCATAAACAACGGTCGCTTGAAGGCTCGCTGACACCGCGACGATCAAGAGACAAATTCGAAACTGTCACCTGACATGCTACACAACTCCTATCGATCTGCCAACCATGACCTCAATATCTATCAAAGGGTTACCATGGTGTCGGACAGGTATTTTTTAACGATGACCCCTAATCGGCTTACATTTAAAGGTCTTTGCCAGCAGCCGGCAAAAAAACGGCGCTTTCGCACCGCTTTTTATTCGCCAGATCAACGCCCATGCAGGATCACTCGATGGAAATTCTCGACAGGTTCTTTTCCACTGTTGACTGGCCAACGCCCTTTACCGAAGTAAGTTCCTGGGCTGAGTAGAAACGGCCGTACTGATCACGGTAATCCACAATCGCCTGCGCTCGTGAAATACCGATTCCTACCAGCGTGTTGGCAATAGATGCCGCATCGGCCTCATTAACGTTGACTGTCATCACATCGCCACCTGGCTGACCCGAAAGGTCATTGGCCTGCGCGACGCTACCGAGACAAAGAACAAGGACTGCGAAGATAGCAGCTGTTATGTTTCTGGGCTTCATGATAATGCTCCTGTTTATGTTGGGTTGCATTGAATGCAGAGTGAAAGTAACAACACTCGAAGCATGGCGGAGTAGGTTATTTCTACTGTCGGTGTAGGTGGGACTACCCAACGGTTGGCAGAGAAGAGATCTCTCCACTTCGGTCGAGATGACGTTTAGTAGAGGTGCCATTTGGTTGAGATGACGTCTGGTAGAGATGGCACTTGATTGAGTCGACAGGAGGAGGATCGGCGACACCGCTGAAAATCGCGATGACGGGAACCTGAACTACTCGCCTTCGAGCCCGAAGATCGGTTCTATGGTTGCCCAGTCTTTGCAAACCGGACAGTGCCAGCGCATTCGTTTGCCTTCGAAACCGCAACCATTGCAACGATAGGCAGGTTTGTCTGCGACCAGGGCTTCGGCGAAGCTTCTAAGAATAGCCAGGTTTTCTTTTGCGACCCCATGGGTGTTATCAATGTGCAGGTCAATCAACTGAGTGAGACCACGAATGCTTGGATTCTTTTTCAGGTGGCTGGCAATGAATTTGGCAACAGCTTCGTCACCCAGTTCGTCACGGATGCTCTTTGCCAACATCAGCACGATTGAAATTGACGGGGTGAGGTCCAGACAGGATGTCAGGTACTGGCGCAGCTCTTCCTGTGGCCGTTGGTCCAGTCGAAAGGCATCCTCGAGGGTTTCCAGAGACTCAGGCACATAAACCGGATCCTGGTCACGTATTCGTGTCAGAGCCGCAATAGAGTGGTCATAGTGCCCTTCTTCAACATCAATTCTGCCACGAACCAGAGATGTCCTCGGGTTATTAACATCGTGGCCAATAGCTTCCCTGACTGACTCACGCGCAGATGACAGTTCACTTCTGGCGAGCAGTTCTTCTGCTAGTTCGCAGTAGTAGTGGGATATTGCCTTCTCATAGTGATCCACGGCACCACCAACGGCCAGCAACTTGGCGACTTCTATCGCCTGCAACCATTCCTTCTCACGCTCATAGATCTCCAGAGTAATTTTCAGGCTCTCTCGCCTGATCGAATCCGATTTGCCAGTTTCAGGCTCCTGGCTGAGTTGAACACAAAGTTCCTCTGCACGATCCAGCAGTCCTGCCAACAGGTAATCCCGAGCGAGCTCCAGCTGGACTCCCTGCATATCCTCTTTGGATAACTCAGCGTGGGCCAATATGTTTTCGTGGACGACGACAGCTTTGTCCAGCTCCCCTCTTCGCCTGAGTAACCCACCCAATGCGAGATGGGTTTCCAGCGTGTCGCTATTAACCTCTAGGTTTTCAATGAAAGTGGTTACCGCCCTGTCGGGCTCTTCGTTGAGCAGGTAGTTCAGGCCCTGGTAGTAATTCGGGCCGACTATTTCTGACGTTTTGGCGCGGTCGCGCCTACCAAGCAACCAACCTATACCAATAGCCCCAACAATCAGTACGTAAAGTATGAGGTTATCCATAATCGACTATTTTGTTTCCGTTGGGACTTGTGAAACGGGCTCGGCTCTTGCCTGATCCAGCTCCTGAGTTCTGCCAGCTGCAGTTTTTCTTGCGCGGCGAGCATCCATTCGCAGGCGAGTATTAGAAACCACATTAAGCAGGTTGCCGAAAATAACGCCGACGACGAAAGCGGAAATCATCCACCAGGAAATCGGCCAAACGGGGGTTTCATATTCAAGGAACCTGAGGGCGACTTCGGCGCTATTGTCAGCAGCAGCGAGCAGGGCAACCAGGAAGGCTACCAGCGCGATAAACAGGAAAAGTGTTTTTTTGATGAAGCCCATGAAGGGATCCTTTCAATCACATGGGGGAATTCTACAACGAATGGGGATTTTGCGCTTCTGCGTGTGTTCTTGGCTATCAAGGCATCGCCGATCTTGGTCCAGCAATAAAAAAGGCGACCTAAGTCGCCCTTTTGTTCTACTACTGACTAGAACTGCGCAGGTGTTTCTTCTGGCACTTCCACTAACGAAAGGTTCACACGTTCTCGCAACTCCTTGCCTGGCTTAAAGTGCGGCACATATTTACCTGCAAGCTCTACCTTCTCGCCGGTCTTAGGGTTACGCCCCAATCGCGGTGCCCGGTAATGTAGAGAGAAACTGCCAAATCCTCGAATCTCGATGCGCTCACCTACGGCAAGCACTTCGACCATATGATCGAGGATCATTTTCACAGCAAGCTCAACGTCTTTGGCAGACAATTGACCCTGAACTGCAGCAATTCTCTCTATCAGCTCGGACTTCGTCATGCTTACACTTAAGGCTTGGCCTCCTCATCGGTACCGGTGTCCATCT
>JABGVY010000261.1 GCA_018645845.1 Gammaproteobacteria bacterium
GTCAGGCGCTGAGGTTATCGACGCAGACGGCGCCGTTGTAGCTCCGGGCTGGGTCGATATTCACACGCACTATGATGGCCAGGTCGCCTGGGACGACACCCTGGACCCCTCATTCAGTAACGGCGTCACAACTTTTGTCATGGGAAATTGCGGTGTTGGTTTTGCACCTTACCGCGACGGTGACGAACAAGCCCTGATGGATGTCATGGAAGGCGTTGAGGATATCCCGGGTACAGCTTTGGCCGAAGGTGTGCCCTGGGGTGCGTGGAACACGTTTGAGCAATATCTGGATTACATTGGCGAACGAAGTTACTCCATGGATTTTGGTGCCCAGCTACCACACAGCGCGCTGCGATTGCAGGTAATGGGCGAGCGCGCGATGAATCACGAGGATGCAACAGCCGAGGATATCGCGAAGATGCAGGTCATGGCTGAATCGGCTGCACGTGCAGGGGCGCTTGGGTTTTCGACATCGCGCACCATCTTTCACCGCAGCATTGATGGCGCGGCTATTCCTGGCACCTATGCCAGTGCTGAAGAGCTCATCGCAATTGCACAAGGCATCGCTAAGGGTGGTGGGGCCGTTATCGAAGCAATATCATCTTCCTCCATTGGCGACATGACAATTTTTGGCGGCGAGCGCTTCACTGCCGAACAGGAAATGGATATGTTGGCAACACTTTCAAAGAAGAGCGGGTTACCTGTGACCTTCACAACCATCCAGACACCAGATCATCCCGATGACTGGCGAAAGGTCTTGCAGTTTGCCAGTCAGCAAAACACCAAGGGCGCTTGCCTGCGTCCACAAGTTGCGTCACGACAAATCGGTTTACTGTCTGGCCTCGGGGGCTATCACGGGTTTATGAATCGCGGAGTCTACATAGATGAACTCGCTTCATTGCCTTTGGCTGAGCGAGTTGAGCGCATGCGTGATCCCGAAATGAAGCGCAAGGTTTTGGCGGATGTTGATCGTCAGGTCAAGGATGCTGGATCGATGGCAGCTCTGGCCAACGTCTTTTTATTCAATGCAGCGAACCTCTACCCACTGTCTGATGGATTTGATTATGAGCCCAAAGTTGAAGATTCACTTGGTGGCCGTGCTTCGCGAACAGGTAAACCTATTGACGACGTGCTTTATGACTATCTGATTGAAAACGGGGGCACCGGTTTTGCGGCAATACTGAGTGCTAACTACCGGGATGGAAATCTCAATGTTGTGCGTGAAATGCTAGCTCATCCTGAAACTGTCACCGGGTTAGCCGATGCAGGTGCCCACGTACACCTTATCGCGGATGGATCAATGCCAACAACACAGCTTAAACATTGGGCTGGAGGGCGTACACGCGGGGAAGGCCTGCCGATCGAGTTCATCGTCGAAAAGCAAACGCGTCGCAATGCATTGCTCTACGGGCTCAAGGACCGCGGGGCATTGCAGGCTGGCATGCGCGCCGACATCAATGTTATCGACATGAATGCGCTATCTGTCCATATGCCCGTTTCTCATGCTGACTTACCAGCCGGTGGCGCACGGTTGCTACAGAAGATTTCCGGGTATGAAGCCACACTGTTGAATGGCGTTATCACTCGCCGCCGGGATCAGGACACGGGTGCTCGGCCGGGGCGTCTGGTACGTGGGGGAAGCCGTTTATGATGGCGTCGATCAGATAACCGACAGGCCAGCTTGTCAGGTTATCCAGGACACTGGCATTTCCAGCAACTCGGGCGCGTGCTTCTCCCAATAGCGTTTTGCTGCGCTGTGCATCCGCTGTGACATCAAACGTGCTGCTTCGGATTCCCCTGCTTCAATTGCATCCAAAATGAGTCTTGAATTCTTTGCATGTGCGCGCCGATGGTCCAGGTCGAATACGATGCCAGAGTGTTGAGACATCCGGTGTAAAGCGTTAACGAGAAAACCAAGCACGAGATTCTTTGATGCTGTAGCAATCAGTTCATAGAAACGTCGGGCTTCGCGTGTGTGTTCGTCAGGGTCGCTGACAGCTTCTTTCAGACGTTCAACACAGTTTCGCAGACTAACCAGATCCTGATGGTCTGCGTTCTCTGCCGCCTCTGCAACGAGTGAAGAATAGACGGACCTTCTCGCATCGAGAACTGTTTTAAAAGAAGCATTTGCAAACTGCAGCTGAAGCGAGATTGCGCTGGTCAAGTTGTCTATGTCAGGCACACTCACAACCGGACCTCCGCCAGGACCAGCTTTAATCCTCAGCGTTCCCTGAAGCTCGAGAAACCTCAAGGCCTCTCTAACGGTAGCGCGAGAAACGCCGAACTTCTGAATCATTACATGCTCAGGGTCAAGTTTTGTTCCCGGTCGTAACGCTCGTTCCTGGATATCTCCCACGATATCTCTTGCAATCTTTATTGCAGCCCTTTCGTTGGCGGGAGCTGTATCTTGCATCGTATATTTGTTGACCCTTGCTGATTCAATATGGTCTGGTCGAACATAATTAGCCATACAACATTATTGTCTTATGTAAACTTTCGGCGCTCATTATGCCACCAATTCAATCGGATTGTTTTCTCTTTTCCGGTAGCGGCTACTCGTCTTGGTCAGGCTCTCGATAGCTGTTACCAAATTTCTCTTCACGCCACTTAAGGGCTTCTTTAAGGCCATCCTGTTGTGCCCTGCGCATAAATTCATCACCACCTTCTCCATTCTCTGATCTGCGAGCATAGAGCCCTTGTTCTCGAAAGCTCGAAAGTGCGAGGAGGTCAACACTGGCAGCAATACCGGTTTTGAAGCCCATGACTTCGAACTGGCGGTTGATGCTTCGCTTGGTCATCATAATCAGGTCAGTGGGGGTCAGCGCAATCAGGTTTGCGAGTTCTTCAGTGCGTTCTTCGAGCTTCTCTTCAGGCACTGATTCCGATGCCCATTGGCATTGCACGGCCTCAAGACCGCTCATGGGCTCTGAGGTAAACATATAGTATTTCGCTTTAGTCATGCCGACTAACCATGGGATGTATTGCAGGTTACCAGGTGACCAGTTGCGACCAACGGGCCAGCCGATTTTTGCATCATCAGCAACAACTCTCAGATCGCAGAAGCCTGCAAGCTCGGAACCACCGGCAAGACAAGCGCCTTGAATTTGCGCAATGACTGGCTTTTGCAGATCGAATAGGGTCATATAAACCCGTGCATGCTCAAGATCGTAGGACTGCCAGAGCCTATCGCGCTTGGGATTGATATAGCCGCCTGGTGGCATGTTTCGCTGTCGTTCACCTTTCTTCACCGGCGTAATATCGTAACCAGCACAAAAACTTGGTCCTTGGCCTTTGATGATTATCACGCGAATTTCATCATCGAGTTCAAGTAGCTTCGCTGCCATTTCTATTTGCAAAAGCCGTTCATAACCTAACGGGTTTCGCTTCTCTGGCGAGTTGAGCACGATTCTACCGATTGGCGCATCGCGCTCGATTTCGATGAGATCAAATTCCGGCATCTCTACGTTTTCCCTGCGATAGGGCGGTGACCATTTTACCGTGCGATGGTCTGATTTTTTCTTGTCATCCGATGATCCGCTCCTTTTTTAATCCTTATGTTTTTGTTGTTAGGAATTTGGTTCGATATTCAGTCTGGCTAATTCCGCCATCAGGCGCAGAGCTTCTTCGTTTCCGCTCACGGTGAGTCCAGTGATACCGCTGTCTTCCCAGTCCCTGAAGCGTTTTTGAATTCTTGTTCTATCGCCAATAAGTGCGCCCTGATCAACAAACTCGTCCGGTACAGCTTCAATCGCTTCGCGTTTGTTTTTTGCCAGATACAATTCCTGTATGCGTTCTGCGGCATCACCGAAGCCCCTGCGGATCATCATTTCCTTGTGAAAATTTTTCGTTTTGTGACCCATGCCGCCGACGTAGAGTGCAATGTTTGGTTTAAGGCGGTTCATTGATGTCTTCACGTCGTCTGTCACGATAACTGCAGCACCGCCCTGTATCTCAAATTGTGATCTGTTCTTGTCTGCCTTTTTCAGGCCTTCTTCTATCCAGGGCTCATAGATTTTGCACGTTTCGGGAACCAAGCCAAGCGGCAACCAGCCGTCAGCTATCTCAGCTGTCATCCTGACCGTTGATTCCATACCTGTGCCAAGCCAGATAGGGATGGGGTTCATGTGCAAGATGGATTTCAAGGGCTTGCCAACGCCGAGGCTGCCGTTACCCATATAGGGCAGGGATATCTCTTTGCCTTCGTGTGTCACAGGTTCTTCACGCGCAAAAATCTTCTGCATGATAGTCACGTAGTCTTTTAGCCTGTAGTAAGGGCGACCCCAGGGTTGACCGTACCAGCCCTCGACAATCTGCGGACCCGATACCCCAATGCCACAAATCACGCGATTGCCTCCCGCTAGTGCATCGATTGTCGCGACAGTCATTGCAGCATTAGCGGGGGTTCTTCCCGCCAATTGTATGACGCCGGTGCCTAGCTTGATGCGCTCGGTTTTTGCTGCGAGATAAGCGAGCGGCGATAAAGCATCGGAACCGTAGGCTTCAGCGGTCCATACGGAGTCATAGCCCAGTCTCTCTGCCAGTTGAACCTTCTCAACAGGCAATCTCATCTCACCGCCTGAATAGCCAATACTTAATCCAAGCTTCATATAATTCTCCCTTCGGTTTTCCTATACAGCTTGACGTCGATTCAACGCCGCTGCATTGTCATGCAAGAACAGCTTCTCGTGATCCGAATCAACACCATCAAGCTCGTCAAAGATGTTCTGCGGATGCTCCAGGCCTTCCATATGAGGCCAGTCTGACCCGAAAAGCACGCGGTCTGCTCCCATATGTTTGATCACATCTGAGATCTTGTCTTCCCAAAAAGGATTGATCCACACATGTCGCCGGAACAATTCACCAGGGTCCTGATCATAGTATTTTGGCATCTTGATTTTTGAGTGTTCCAGTTTGACAAAGAGATCAGCCAAAAATGCAGAGCCGTTTTCAACTGAAGCAATGCGCAGGTTAGGAAAACGCTCAAAAAGCTTGTCATAGGCGAGTGTTAACAGAAAATCGTAGATAGCGCGTTCGCCAATCAGACCAGCTACTGTGGGTTTGCGTCCACCGCCAAGTGCTTGCAGCGCAGCATTCCCACCGTAACCATTTGCTGAATAGTTATTCGCACCAACATGCGCAACGACGGTAATCCCGGCTTCGTTGACTCTTGCCCAAAAAGGATCAAAGCGTTCATCTGATGCAGCAAAATAACCATCACGCGTACAGACAGCAGAAGGTCGCATCACCAATACACGGGCATCCCGTTCCAACGCCCACTCCAATTCGCGACACGCAAAGTCCACATCTGCAAGAGTGATGTAGGGCGCAGCAAACAGTTTGTCTTTGTAGTTGAACCCCCAGTCATCATCGAGCCAGCGGTTGAAGCCTTCAAACAGAGTACACATCGCATCGATATCGTGAACCATGGGCTGTTCATACAGAATTCCAGCAGTTGGGAACAACCATGCACCCTCGAGACCCTGTTCCTTGATTCTTTCGACTCTCGCATCCCGGTCCATATATTCAGGTGGCATTGGCTCCAGTGAACCATGGGTCAGTTCAACGAATGTTTTACCCCTTGGGTTACCGTGATAGTACTCGCGAAGAACGCCAGGTTTTGAAACTGGATTGAAGGTCGGGTTACCTACGGAATGATTAATCTTACCGGCGACCAGATGATGTCTTTTACCGTCCTTCATTTCAATCCACTGGACACAGCGACGCTGCATGCGGACCGGCACGTAGCGAGTAAAAGCGTCTTCTGCTTCGTAGTAGTGATTGTCAGCATCAAACATTAATCCATCATATTTTTTTCGGGTATTCATTTTGACCTTCGGAATTGGGGTTTATTAACTAGTATCATGTTTATTGCTGAAAATGTAAACTCGCTCGGGCCATTTCTTGTAAGACAGACCGCTGCTTGATGCTTAAAAGAGGAACATTTCGCCATATTTGCGAAATTTTTATAATTCGATATAGAGGAGAGTATCCGGAATTCTGAGCGTACAGATTGAAATTGTTAAAGTAGTTGCGATATATTAGTATCATAGTTATATGCTGACAGAGAGTCCTCTGTCGTTGATGAACCGGACTAAACAGGAGTCGTGTCATGTACCCAGGACACTGGTCGAAAGTATTTCCCAACAAGCCTGCGGTCGTGCACGCCTCGACGGGTGAATCTGTGACATACCAACAACTCGATGAC
>JABGVY010000107.1 GCA_018645845.1 Gammaproteobacteria bacterium
GAAGAGATAGGCGGCCAGGAACATGTCTGGAAATACGAAATCTCCTGGCGACCCAGTGATCGATTCTCTGCACAGTTAGAACTTCGGTACATCAACAGGACTGATTGGCTGCTCCATCAAAGCGGCCGAGACTTCACAACCTATAAAGCCGAGTTCTGGCAACCAGAACTGGAACTCGATTATTTTCTGAGCGCGAAACAGCAATTCAGAATCACCGCGCAGTGGGTAGGTATAAAAGCATTCGAGCGAGATCGGTGGCAAGTTCCTGCAGGTGATGGCGCGCTGATACCTGACACTACCCCAGTTACCGACACTCGAGATTTTTCGATCAGTCGACTGGTATTCCAGGCACGCTATCGCTGGGAGATCGCCCCATTGTCTGATCTTTTTGTCGTCTACACCCGAGGATCTAATCTACCCAATAGTCCAGAAGATAGTTTTGGTGATTTGTTACATGACAGCTGGACAGATCGAGCGGTCGATGTCTTCGTGGTCAAGTTACGGTATCGTTTAGGCAGTTAGTATTAACCTGGAGTTATTGCTTGATCAGAATGATCGCTTTAGACCTTGACGGCACTCTCGCCATAGAGAATCACCAGATACTACCTGCAACCCGCGATGCCCTGGAAGATTTACACTCGAATGGGGTTGAAGTAGTTATCGCCACAGGACGAAGATATCGAACCACCCGCCTTGTGATCCAAAGCCTGGGGTTTGAAGTCTATGCAGTCTGCAACGGCGGTGCCCTGGTTAAGGGGCCTGAACAATCCACCTTGCACGCAGAAAACTACGATGTCACGCCCGTGGCTGAACTCGCGCGAGAACTCAATCTGACATTATTCGCTCAGCGAGACGCACACGAACTCGGTGGTGCAGATTTCGTCATTGATACCGGCAGTCATTGGAACGATGCGACCCACGCTCATTTCAACAACAATCCCGAGTGGGCAGAAAAAGCTGACCTGCTGTCTTCCGACCCTGCGTATCTTGTGTCAGGCGCATTCGACAGTGAGTCCGCTTTGAAAGAGCTCGCCAGAGAAATCGCCAGTCGATTTCCGGGCATCTACAACACAATTCTCCTGCCCCATTTAGATTCAGGACATTTTTATTGCGAGATCTCACCGAAGCACATAGATAAATGGCACGGACTGACCAAATTACACGAACACCTGGGCATAGACGCCGAACACACCTGCACCGTGGGCGATCAGCTCAACGATATGGCCATGGTAACAGCCGCCGGCCACGGAGTTGCCATGGGCAATGGTCATAAGGACCTGCAAAAAGTTGCCCGTTTCATCTGTGGCGATAATAAGGAAGACGGCATACTTGATGTCGTGAACTATATTAACGACATCAACAAAACCTACGTGCACACCTCCTAGATGAAAAATGAGACATGGCTCTTTGGTTACGGCTCTATCATGTGGAAGACCGGTTTCAACTTTGAAAACAGAGAACTCTGCCATGTCAAAGGCTGGACCAGGCGATTCTGGCAGGGATCAACAGACCATCGCGGTACGCCAGAGTTTCCCGGCCGTGTCGTTACCTTGATTGAATCTGCAAGCGAACATTGCTGGGGTACTGCGTATCGCCTACCTGCTAGCGATGCAAACAACATTCTAGAAGATCTGGACTACCGGGAGAAAGGCGGATATGACAGGCCCGACTTGTCCCTCACCCTTGATAGCGGCCGAACAATCGCGGGCACCACATACATAGCGCAGCCACGCAACCACAACTATCTTGGTGAGTCCTCCCTCGAGGATATCGCACGACAAATCAGTTTCTCGTCCGGTCCCAGCGGCAGTAATAAAGAGTATATACTCAAGCTTCACCAGACCCTGGAACAGTACGACATTCAGGACGACCACGTAGCCACGCTTGCACAACTCGTTCTGAAACAGACGGAATCGACTTTATGAATATTATCCCCCAGCTAACCGCTGACAAAGACATCATGGCCGCCTGGCGACGGGATATACATGCGCATCCCGAAATCGCATTTGAAGAACACAGAACCGCAGAAATCGTGGCTAACAAACTCCGTGAGTTTGGCCTTGAAGTCGAAACCGGTATTGCCGGCACGGGTGTTGTCGGCACTTTGACAAAGGGCCGTGGCAACAGAGCCATTGGCCTTCGCGCAGATCTGGACGCCCTGCTCATTCAGGAAGCGAACGAGTTTGCGCACAAGTCTACTCATGCCGGCAAGATGCATGCCTGTGGTCATGATGGCCACACTACTATGTTACTGGGAGCTGCCAAATACCTGGCAGAACATGGTGAGTTTGAAGGAACGGTCTACTTTATTTTCCAGCCCGCTGAAGAGAACGAAGGTGGTGGCCGAGCGATGGTCGAGGCAGGCCTGTTCGACCGATACCCCATGGAAGCGGTCTACGGGATGCACAATATCCCAGGCATGCCAGTCGGGACCTTTGCAGTAAAGCCGGGCCCCATGATGGCCGCTTTTGATATTTTTGAACTGGTGATCACAGGCAATGGTGGCCATGCCGCGATGCCTCATCTCACCATTGATCCGGTGGTAATCGGCACAAAAATCGTTGAGGCTTACCAGTCCATTGTCAGCCGATCAATCGATCCGCAAGACCCAGTTGTTCTTTCCGTCACCCAGTTCCACGCCGGAGATGCCTACAATGTCATTCCCAATGAAGTCTCTATCAGTGGATGTACCCGCTGTTTCTCCCCAAAAGTACAGGCCAAACTGGAAGCTCAGATGAAACAGGTAGCAACCGAAATCTGCCGCGCCTATGGCGCGAGTTGCGAGTTCAAGTACGAACGGCGTTACCCACCAACAGTCAATTCAGAAATAGAAGCACACTTGGCCGGTAGTGTTGCCGCGGAACTGGTCGGCGCTGACCGAGTGAACCTGAATCCTAAGTCAGCAATGGGTTCCGAAGATTTTGCCTATATGTTGCAGGAGAAGCCCGGCGCGTATATTTGGATTGGCAACGGCGATGGAGAAGGCTCATGTATGGTACACAACCCAGGTTACGACTTTAACGACGAAATCCTGCCTATCGGTGCTACCTGGTGGGCAAAACTTGCAGAGACCAGCCTGCCGCCGATCGGGTGACTTGTTTTACAGAAGCGTTATTCCATGATCTGAAAGCCTGTTCTGGGGAAATGAACCACTATACGCCCGACCTGTTTGTCGTTTCGAGCAACGGCTATTTCATCCATACCCGCCGCCAATAGCTCGCCAACGACTGGCTGGAAGCCGTAGTCGATTGGCATCACAGACACTGACTGCCCCGCCTTCAGATCATCCAGAAAAGCTGCATCCATTATTTCTTCTGGCTCAGCGGCGCTCGCCTGCGCGAGTGCCGCTGAGCCCGGGATCATTTCGACATTGCCATGACCAAAGGACACCATCTTTTCGTACCATGCCAGCAGGTGTTCGAACGGCGAAAAGTAATCCCGCAGAGCCTCCCGTGTGTAGATAAACCACACATTATGATAGGTCGAAAAGTCTGCAATGCTGGGTTCATCACCAAACAGGAAAGGTCCACCGACGGACAACTGCTGATCCAGTTGATTAAGGTGGCTTATAAAGTGTGGTTCCGCAGTCTCAAATGGCATTCCTAATTCACTGGAACCTTTCGAAAACTCTGCCCTGTCTGCCATGAATGCCGATGTCGCGCTATCATCCTTAAACAGTGGGTTAGTCGCTGCGGCTTTCGGTTGAAATGCGATTGCAACGCATACCTTGAAGAAAAACGTATCTGTCCAGTGGGCAACCGTATTGATCATCCCTAAGCGCTCTTCCGGGTAGATCGTGTTTTCCGGATAAATTTCATCTATCACTCTGCAAATAATTGCCGTGTCGCAGTAGACATCGGCGCCAATCTGCATGACCGGAGTTTTCCGGTAGCCACCGGTAAGTGGAATTGTATCGGGCCGGGGCATAATCATCGGAATTTCTACGGCTTGATAACTCACTCCTTTATACCCAAGGATTGCTCGTACTTTTTCGGAGAAAGGTGATTCTGCATATTGGTGTAGGACGATTCCGCTCATGGTGTACTCCGTGGATAGAATGGCGAATGATAGCAGGCAACTCATGGCAGGCCAGCGGCTTTTCTCCTATAGTCAATGTCCCAATGACTATGAGTGATCCGCATGAGACTATCTGAACCCCGTATACCTACAATCCATGAAGACGACTGGAACGAAGAACAAATCGCCGCACTGGGCGGGCAGAAAATGCGAGGCAATGTACAAAACATTTTCCGCACGCTTGCACACCATGAAAAGCTCGCGAAACGTTGGCTCGTGTTCGGCAATCACATTCTCGCAAAATCGACCCTACCTCCTCGAGACAGGGAAATCGCCATTCTTAGGGCGGGCTTTCTCTCAAAATCCGGTTATGAATGGGGTCAGCATGTGGTAATCGGTAAAGCAGCTGGACTCTCGGATGAAGAACTAGAGGGCATCAAAACCGGTGACTCCGCCAGTTGCTGGAATGAATCGGAGAAGCTGATACTTAAAGCTGCCGACGAGCTACACGAAGATGTGTTTATCACTGACGAGACATGGGCGGGTTTAGAAAAACACTACAGCACCCAACAGATCATGGATATGGTATTTACCTGCGGGCAATACAGAATGCTGGCGGGTGCACTGAACTCTTTCGGCGTCCAGCTGGATGACGATTTAGTGGGGTTGTAGCAACCTGGTGCGGTTTCAACAGCCACCCAGGCGCATACTCCAGCTTGCTCTATAACTTTATTCTCGACATCCCTGGCTTTCATTGGCAACAACCATAGAAAACCGGCATGCTCTCGTTTTTCCATCAATCGATAAGGTGACGTCATGGCTGATTACATTCCGCCCACTCTGGACTGGGTTCGCAAACAAGTTGAAGAGTACGAAGCAAGCGGCGGGACAAGGGGAACAACCTTGCTTGATACGGGCATGCCGTGCATCGTTGTCACACACACCGGCAACCAGACCGGCGCTATACGAAAAATACCGCTGATGCGCGTCAAGGTCGACAAAAACTACATTTTGGTAGGCTCAATGGGCGGTCAACCGAAAAACCCGGTCTGGGTATACAACCTTCGTGCAAACCCAAGCGTAGAAATTCGCGATGAAACCGTGGTCACCGCAATGACGGCACGGGAAGTAACAGACGAAGATGAAAGAGCGCGATTATGGAAAGTCTGTGTTGAAGTATTCCCTCCCTATGGCGAGTACAAAGCGAAGACGACTCGGAAAATCCCGGTGTTTGTCGCCGAACCAGGCTAAGGCCAGGTAGAACCACTTCGATGAACAGCATTTCAATGATCCGCGTTTGAGCTAGTTTCCGCATGGGCGAAGCCACCCTACTCTGGGGGTTCCTTTTCGGAACCATTGGTATTGCTATGGTTGCTTACGGCAGGAAGCAAAAAAAAGTAGTTCCAATGGCTTGTGGTGTGATGCTGGTAGTTTTTCCCTACGTGGTCACTGGGGTGTTGCCGCTGGTAGGGCTTGGTACCCTGCTCGTTATCATTCCATTTCTTATACGTCAGTGACAGGATCAATAGTTTTTATCCATCCCTTTCACGCACTTTAACTTTCCTGCAGAGAGCGGCTCGCACAGTCAGGACAGGTCAACGCTCTTGTCGATCTGCGCCCACGCCAGCTTGGCAAGATCATAGGCGCCTGACCCTGCTTCTTCCGCGCTGCGGCTCGCAGCAGTGCCGTCCCGGACCCGCTTGGCAATACCCTGCAGAATAGCCGCCAGCCGAAACATGTTGAACGCCAGGTAATAATCCCAGTTATCAATACCAGAGCGACCCGTCCTTCGGCAGTAAGCTTCTATGTACTCTTGTTCGCTTGGAATACCCAGAGCCTTCAAGTCAACGCCACTTAATGAATCCCGATATCGCATACACAGATAGGCGAAATCACTGAGCGGGTTGCCAAGCGTACTCAGCTCCCAATCCAGGATGCCTATTACTTCATTCCGCTCTTTGTGCAGCATCATGTTGTCAATCTTGGGGTCGCCGTGAACGATAGTGCAGCTATCTTCCAGCGGAACGTTTTTGGGTAAGTACTCGATGAGATTATCCATGAAGGGATTTTCTTCGGTCTTCGTATATTCATATTGGCTGGACCAACGGGACAACTGCCGCTCTATATACGAGTTGTGCTTCCCAAAATCGGAAAGCCCTACGGCTTCGAAATCCACGCAATGAAGTTTAGCCAGCGCGTCATTAGCGGCATCCCATATTTCGCCGCGTTCCTGCGGCGTGTAAGGTCCGGCGGTACTATCCCAGATGACTCGACCATCAAGGTATTCCATGATGTAGAACCAGGTACCAATCACGTCATCATCAGTACATAGAGCAAAGGTTTTCGCCGTTGGCACATTAGTGTTCTGCAGAGCGGACATCACTTTGAACTCACGATCAACAGCGTGCGCAGACTTCAGCAGTTCTCCAGGCGGCTTACGGCGCATCACGTACTGCTCTTCACCTGCAGACAACAGGTAAGTCGGGTTGGACTGACCGCCGGCAAACTCTTCCGCGGTTAACTTGCCGGAAAAACCATCGACGTTGGCCTCCATGAATTCCTGCAGCCTGGCGATATCAAACTGATGCCGCTCCTGCACAGCGATCGTACCTATATTCTCTTCTGGATCAAACTCAGCCATATCAGTTCCTAACTATAGATTTCTTTGGGGCGCCACCATATGCAAACCTGCGGGTTTCCATAAACGCCTAACTTACCAACTTCATGATAATAGACCAGAATCATGTCAGTCGTTAGTAGCTTCAAGCAGCTCAAGCTCTAAATCTGGAGCAGGAGATACAACGATGAAACGTTCGCGAAAATGGTCAAGATATAGCTTCGAATGATCAGGCACCTGATTAACGGCTTCGGCACCAGTCAACCATCGGTATTCACTATGCTCGTAATTCAAAGTAACTGGGGTGGTCTGATCAACAAACGCTACGAAAGTAACCAATGCCTTGTTCGAGTCAGCATGTGGAATCTCCATTCCGAAGGGAAACAAGCGACTTGGGCTCAACCCTGTTTCCTCGTCAAGTTCCCGAACCGCAGTTTGTAGCGGCTCCTCGCCACCCTCGGGGGTACCTGCCACAGGCCACCAGGCGCCACTATGTTGGCCGCCATTTCTTTTCAGAAAGAGTACCTTACGTTCATCAGGGAACTGCCTAACGACATAGACAATGACGCCAGCAACTGGACGGGGCGACGCCACCGAATATAGATCAGCTAACGGTCCAGGTGTGCCCACCGCGAAGTAAATCATTAATATCCGCAGGCCCTTGTTTCTCGCGAACCACGATTCGCTGCTGATAGACATCATCTGTATAGCTGGGTGCTGTCGGTTCGCAATACAAAACACCTATCGGCTCTGGAAACTCTGGTAACTTCAAACCAGCCAACATCTGGGCCAACACTTTATTGGTTTCATCATGCACAACCACGTCATCGATAGTCACACCATTTTCACCAATGGTCACGGTTTCGAGCAGCAGCGTTTTGGCGTTCAACCGGAGACCTTTGCTGTCTTCTACACCAAAGGTCAACGGTTTGCCGTGTTCTAGCACGAGCCTTGTATCGGCCGCAGTTTTCTTATCCTTAATTTGGTCGAAAATACCGTCATTGTAGACCGGGCAGTTCTGGTAAATCTCAACAAAGGACGCGCCCTTGTGATCATGGGCACGACCAAGGACAGGAGCCAGGTGCTTGGCCTCAGTATCGATCGTTCGTGCGACAAACTTTGCACCAGCTCCGAGCGCAAATACACAGGGACGCAGCGGCATATCGACAGAACCATCGGGCGTCGAAGGTGATTTTGTTCCAACCTTGGAAGTCGGGGAATACTGGCCTTTGGTCAGGCCATAGATCTCGTTATTGAATAGTAGTATCTGCAGGTCTACATTTCGGCGCAGCACGTGGATCATATGATTGCCACCGATACTAAGGCCGTCACCGTCACCGGTAACCACCCAGACATCCAGTTCCGGGTTCGACAACTTCACGCCAGTTGCAAATGACGGCGCGCGGCCATGAATCGTGTGGAAACCATAAGTGTTCATGTAATAAGGGAATCGTGAAGAGCAACCGATTCCGGAGACGAACACCTGATTTTCTTTCTGAACATCCAGTTCTGGCATCAGCTTCTGGATAGTCTTCAGAATCGCGTAGTCACCACAGCCTGGGCACCACCTGACCTCCTGGTCCGAGGAGTAATCTTTAGCAGTTAGTTTTTGCACAGGTGCATTCATCTTACGACTCCAGTAGCGAACGAATCGCTGCTTCAACTTCCTTGATCTTAAAAGGCTGCCCAGATACCTTGTTCAGCGCTTTCGCATCAATCAGGTACTTGGCTCTAATAATATTTATAAATTGACCCGTGTTCATTTCAGGCATCAGCACCTGATCATACCCAGCGAGCAATTCTCCAAGATTTCTAGGCAGTGGATTCATGTACCTCACATGGATGTGTGAAACATCCAAACCCTCCTGACGGCAACGCTTAACTGCCTGGTGTATTGCCCCGTAGGTTGATCCCCAGCCGACAACCGCGAGCTTACCCTTTGGATTGCCCTGCGAGACTTCCTGTTCTGGAATATAATTTGCTATCCCCTCTATCTTATCCTTTCGCAAGTCCGTCATTCTCTGGTGATTATCTGAATCGTAGGAGATGTCTCCGGAATCAAAGTCTTTCTCGATACCACCAATACGGTGTTCAAGGCCAGGCGTGCCTGGTTTCGCCCAGACTCTCGCGAGAGTTTCAGGGTCACGGTTCGCTGGCGCAAAGCCTTCAGGGTTAGTTTCGAACTTTGCAGGGAATGGTTCGTAATCGTTTATGTCCGGAAGCAACCATGGCTCTGATGCATTAGCCATGTACCCGTCACTCAGCAGAATCACCGGCGTCATGAAGCGAGTTGCAATCCGAACCGCCTCGATGGCTACATCAAAGCAATCCACTGAGGTGGAGCAAGAAATGACTGGCAGCATGGTGTCACCATGACGGCCGAATAACGATTGATTCAGGTCTGACTGTTCAGTTTTCGTTGGCAGGCCGGTTGATGGACCACCGCGCTGGGTATTCACAACGACCAGCGGCAGTTCAGTTGCACTCGCCAGTGAAATGGCTTCGGCCTTCAGCGATATTCCTGGACCCGAACTTGAAGTAATACCCAGTGAGCCAGAAAACGAAGCTCCGATGGCAGCACATACGGCGGCAATTTCGTCTTCTGCCTGGAACGTCACTACGTTAAATTGTTTCTGGCCAGACAGCGTATGCAGCAGACTTGATGCCGGTGTGATCGGATACGAAGCAAAAGTAATGGGCAGGTCAGCCAGCTGCCCGCCTGCGATTAATCCGTAAGCGAGTGACTCTGAACCGGTTATATTTCGATACAAGCCAGGCGCAGCTACGGCCCGGGGCACTCTATAGACCTCGACCCCTGTTGGCAGTTCGGCGGTTTCCGCATAGGCGTGCCCTGCATTTAAGGCCGCTATATTCGCGTCAGCAATCTCTGGCTTATTGGCAAATTTTTGCTTCAGATTATCGGTTGTTATCGAGCGATCACGGTCAAACAGCCACATGACCAGACCAAGGGTCCACATATTCTTACATCGCACGGCAAACTTGTGCGATAAGCCAAACGGTTTGACGGACTCCAGAACCTGCTTAGTGACAGCAATCGGGATAACCCGATAAGCATCCAGTGAACCATCTTCTATTGGATTGCTGCTATAACCCGCTCTTGCCATATTTTTATCAGTGAATGCATCACTATCAATAATCAGCAGGCCACCGACCAGAACATCTTTAAGATTGGTGATCAACGCCGCAGGGTTCATCGCAACAAGGACGTCCACGTCATCCCCTGCGGTGGAGACATCTTCCGAACCAAAATAGATCTGAAAAGCAGAAACACCAAACGTCGCACCGGCTGGCGCACGAATTTCTGCAGGGAAATCCGGAAAAGTTGCAAGGTCGTTACCATAGATCGCGGTCGCTTCGGTAAAGTTACTCCCGGTCAACTGCATGCCATCACCGGAATCCCCGGCAAATCGCACGACGACATCGCTAATTTGGTTAGCACCGTTCTGGTGACTTACTTCTTCAACTGCGGACATTAAATCTCAACCCTCACTAATAATTTTGTGCAGTAATCTTGTTCGGCAACACCGGTTAAAAAAGTCCGCGTATTTGCGCGTGGCGTATGGCGTGCAGCGTGTCGATAGTTTCTGTGAGTCACAGCCACTAACAAGCGGGAATTTTACAGGTTTAACGGGCATTTGCACAACCTGACCCCCTATTTTGACCTTCTATCACCAAGAGTTGCATCATAACAGAACCAACGATGATCTGGTCACCATAGCTAACAGAAATGAGCCCCCTATCGGCTCTGCAATCCTCATTCACAGAAACCCGGTTTTGGTCGTAATGTCCACCATAAACGCTCGGTCCTGAACTACCAGCTGATCCGCTGATATTTTTAACAGGTACTGCTTGCCGCCGGCATCCCTCCATCAACTACATACTTCGAAGGCTTGCCGCGATTTTGACTTCGCAGCCTTCAAAACCTGCAGCAAAACAATACATTTATCCAGCCGCAAGTCGTTAACCACTGCAATAGACAGGCGGAAGAACGATGAATATAGGGGCTTAGGCAGATTAACCAGGTTACGGGCCGTGTCGATAATTTCAGATAACTACACTCAACAACCCATAATTAACCATTAGCTGCTGGCCGGGGATTCCTCGCGATTGGATCACATAAGTAACGCTTTAACAGGCACCGTGAAGCATCTCATAAACGTGCCTCGATCAGGCTGGGCCCGGACTCAGAGAGTGAGCGTTCCAATGCGACAACAAACTGTTCAGCCGTCTCCACTGCCTGACCTGGCACCCCCATACTGTTACCCAGTTGCACAAAATCGATCGCCGGGCGGGAAAGGTCAAACAAATCCGCTGCTCGCTCCCCAACCTCATTAACGCCTAGTCTCAGATATTCGGTTTCGAGTATGCCGTACTTACTGTTATTGAAAATAACCGTCGTGACGTTGAGCCCTTCCCTTGCCTGGGTCCAAAAAGACTGGTTGGTATACATCGAAGCACCATCACCCAGTAATGCAAGAACGGGTCGGTCAGGACACGCTACCGCAGCGCCGACCGCAACCGGCCCCCCCTGTCCGATTGACCCCCCAGTCAAGTTCAGCCAAGTGTTCGGCCGGGCAGTTTGACAGGGCCCAAAGGCGGCGCCACCACCACCGGAATCTCCGCAAATAATCGCGCCTTCCGGGATCAATGCAGCGATCGCGGCCGAGATTGTCCGAATAGATAACTCCCCGGTCGGCCGCTCCAAATCCGCCAGCTGGTTTATCGAGTAACCTTCGCCAGCGACGCTTAGAAAGTCTGCTAATGACTCAAGCGCCTGCGTGGTATCTTCTTCACTCTCGGAAAGGCGAACCACCGCACAATTATCTGGAACAAGTATGCTTGGCGTGTTGGGGTACGCAAAAAAGCTGACCGGCGCGTCAGCACCAGCCAGGATCAACTTTTCAACACCGTTTAGTGCCGCCATTACCTGTTCGGGAAAATAAGGCAGACGTTCGCATCCGGGCAATCCTGCACCACCATCCACGCGGCAAGGAAACGGCGTCATCGATACCCGACAACCTGTCTTCTCTGAAATCCGGTTAGCGGCAATCCTTGCCTCAATGGACAAACCATCCGAATTAATCAGGATCATTGAATTGTCGTCGAGCAGCTGTGCTACTTCCGTGATGACCTTGTCGTCCACCGTGCGCCTCTCTGGGACGTCTAAATATGAAGCTGCAGCACCCGCCTCATTCCAGCAGGCATCTGCTGGGATAATCATAGTGGAAATCTGCCCGGCCGAACCCGGCTTGGCGGTCAGCGCGAATTGAAGCGCAAGCATCCCATCGCTTGCCAGGCTAGAAGCCGTCGAGTCTCCTTTCACCCAGCTGGAAACGTTCTTCGCCAGAGTATCAATATCGGAAGTTAGCGGCGCATCGTAGTCCACATGATAAAGCGCATGGTTTCCGATTAGATTGATAATGGGTGTCGATGCTCGCCTGGCGTTATGCAGATTGGCGATACCGTTCCCAAGACCTGGCCCTAAATGTAACAAAGTCGTTGCCGGTATCCCCGTCATGCGCCCATAACCATCAGCAGCGCCGGTGCAGACGCCTTCGAACAGCGATAGCACTGCCCGCATCTCTGGAACGGCATCAACAGCCTGGACCAGGTGCATTTCGGATGTTCCCGGATTCGCAAAACAAACGTTCACTCCTGCTGCAGTGAATGATCTGATAAGGCTTTCGGCTCCATTCATGGCTTTCTCTGTCTAGAAACTGGTTCGTAATAATAACGAGAATCCAGCGGTACGCACCAAGTTCTTTTGGTTTTCATGGTTTATCATCCCCCTACACTTAAAAGCATTCACAAGATATGCATTTGCCTCCCGTCAGACAGCTCCAGTACCTCGTCGCACTCCGAGAAGAATTGCATTTTGGCAAAGCCGCCAAATCGCTGAACGTCACCCAATCGACCCTGTCTTCGGGCATTCGCGAACTGGAAGTCTCACTCGGGATCACGCTGGTCGAAAGAACCAATCGTTCAGTGTCATTTACGACCGCAGGAGAAAAAATTACCGATCGTGCACGCTATGTGCTCATGCAGGTCGAGGACCTGGTTACTGAGGCGAAAAGTTTCACTGACCCGCTGGCTTTACCGCTGAAATTGGGCGCTATCCCAACCATCGCCTCATTTGTTATGGGTAACTTTGCTTACGCCCTGCAGAAAGCAAACCCTGGTTTACACTTATATATAAGAGAAAATACAACAGCGAACCTGATCACGGAGTTGCTGGACAATAAGCTGGACCTTGCGCTTCTTGCCTTACCTTACGATGTGGGGCGGGTTGAAACCCGCGTAATTTATCGCGAGGGGTTTCATTTGGCGTTTCATGAATCCACGGCGCTGGTTGATCGGAATTCCTTCGAATTCGACTCGCTACCTGACGAAAGCCTGTTACTGCTGGACGACGGACACTGTCTGAGGGACCACGCGCTCGCCGGCTGCAGGCTGAAGAACCACAAGAAAATTCACACCTTTGGCGCCAACAGCTTACAAATGCTGCTGCAAATGGTCGACAAC
>JABGVY010000172.1 GCA_018645845.1 Gammaproteobacteria bacterium
CGCTACCCAATTCTGCTTGGTACTGCACCAAACGTGAAAACCCGGCGTGAACGCTGAAGTATCGTCTAACGTTCCTGTTTTCAGGAACAATAAGTCGGGCTGGCTGGGAATAGCGGAGTAAATCGGTGAGCCGCAATTACCACAAAAAAAACGCTCTACGGTACTACCGCTGTCGGTGTCACTGTCTTGGTAGAGTTTTGGCTCTCCGGTCATGCTGAACTCGTTCTTGGGCACGCCTGCGAGGGTTGAAAAAGCAGATCCGGCCTGGCGTTGGCAGTTTTTGCAATGGCAGACGCCAGACATCGCGGGTTCATTAGGAAATTCGTAAGTGATTTCGCCACAAAGGCATTGGCCAGTATTTGCCATAGTTGTAGTCCTTCTGCTTTCTTGAATTAGGTTCTGCCAGTATAGCGGCGTCACATTACCCAGTTCCACAAGTGAATTGATATCAGGTACTCTCTGATGTCTGGCAGTTAATGATACTGAGAACAAAAATGATAAAACTCGTAATGCCAATGAAGAGGCGCCCGGGCATGAGTATTCCAGAGTTCAGGGAATACTATGAAACCAAGCACCGATTGATCGGTGAAAAATACCTGAAGGGTTATGCAACACGTTACCTGCGCAGATTTACGAATCCGAATATGGATCGTGATGGCCAGCTTAGGGATCCCGAATACGATGTCTTTCTCGAAATCTGGTACCCAGACCAGGCCACATTCGAGGCCTGTGGTAAGGCACTCAGTGCGCCTGAAGTTGCGAAAGAGATCAGAGAAGATGAAGAGCAAGTCTTCGATATGCGTTTCATGCGATCGTACTTGGTCGAAGAGTGTGAGTCAGACTTAACCTGAAAGGCAACCTACCGTGAATAATGATCCTTATCTTTTGATTACAGCTGACACCCACGCAGGTGGAAGTCACGAACAGTACAGAGACTATCTAGACCCCACTTACCGGGCACGATTTGATGAATGGCGGGGTGGCTACAAAAACCCATCCCAGGCGCACTATGGCAATAAGAAAAAACGTAACTGGGACCTTGATATTCGTTCCGATGATCAAAACAGCCAAGGGGTTGTTGGCGAGGTTGTATTTCCTAATACGGTGCCACCTTTTTTTAACCAGAGTATCGTTACGGCCCGACCACCAAAACCCGATGAGTACGAGCTGACTCTCGCGGGTATTAGGGCACACAACCGGTGGCTAAAAGATTTTTGTGCAGAAGACCCTGATAGAAGAGCGGGGATCGGTTTGATTCTGCCTAACGACTTTGACGAGGCGATAAAAGACATAGAGTTCATCGCTAAGGCTGGGTTGCGCGGTGGCGTTTTGTTGCCGCTTATTCCGCCTGATTGTACCTGGCTTAAGCCGTTGTTTGATCCAGCATGGGATAGAGTGTTCGCTGCCATTCAGGATCATGGCCTTGTCATGAACCAGCATTCCGGACAAGGTTCGCCGGATTATGGCGACTCCATGGTAGGACAGGCGTTGTGGGTCACCGAAGTCACCTACTATTGCCAGGCCGGATTTCGCCACTTGATCATGAGCGGTGTGTTTGAAAAATTCCCACAGCTAAAATATGTTCTGACTGAGTCGGGTTGTGCGTGGGCGCCACCTTTACTCGACCAGATGGATCGGATTCATCAGGGGATGAGCGCCGGTGCTATTGGAGAGTTGAATTATGGCGACAAGCAATGGGTCTTGTCTGAGCCTCCCAGTTATTATGCCAAGCAGAATGTCTGGTACGGGGCAAGTTTCCCAAGCAAAGCAGATCTTGCGGGTATTGATAGAATCGGCGTAGACAAAGTGCTTTGGGGTAACGATTACCCGCACTACGAAGGGACTTTCCCCTACAATCTTGAGTCACTAAGGCTGACGTTCGATCAGGTGCCTGAAGAACATCGCCGTAGGATACTAGGGTTGAACGCCGCTGACGTTTACAACTTTGACGTCGAGAAACTATTACCCTTGGCGAAACAATTTGGCCCCACACCGCAGCAAGTAAATCAAGCGCTGAGCAAAGAGGACATCCCGCGAGACTCGATGTGCTACCTTTTTCAGAACGCGCTCCACAATTGAGCGCGCCAGGAGACCCCCATGTCTGTGCCTAAGGATATCGGTATCGTTGATACCATGATCGGTTTTCCCGCCGAGGATTTTGCGATGTACGATTTCATTCGCGAACAATTGAAGGATCCCTCTGCAAAGTTTGAGTTCCCGGTGGAATACATGTTCAAGCAAGTGCCGAAGGAGCTTTACGGCAGTTCAAAGGACCCGGTCACTCTTACCCTAAATGAAATGGATAAACATGGCGTTGAAATCGGTCTCATTGGAGTAGGCGGAGAAGTGTCGCGCAAAGCGTTAACAGAGCACCCAGATAGATTTGTCGGTCAGGGCAGCGTTGATCCTAATACCGGTATGGAAGGTGTTCGCGAAATGGTGCGCCAGGATGAAGCGTTTGGTGTCCGTTCTTTTGGAGCCTTCAATGCGGGGTTTAATCCTCAGGTGGGCATTGATGATGCCAAGATGTACCCGATCTATGCCAAGTGTGTTGAGCTGGATGTGCCCATCTTTTCCTGTGTAGGGGTTCCGGGTCCGCGGTTTCCAATGTGGCCGCAAAAGGTCGAGTTAATCGATCA
>JABGVY010000189.1 GCA_018645845.1 Gammaproteobacteria bacterium
GCTAGAAGACTGGGCGGACGAGGTAGGTGCCAATGCCGTCATTGGCGTCAATATTGATTACGAAAGTTTTGGCCAGACCAACGGTATGATGATGGTCAGTGCTACCGGCACGGCGGTCATCATCGATCGACCCTAGCCAGACCTACATCGGTTATTGAAACACCAGGAAACATTGGTTTTCTTAACGACCTCGCGATCCGGTGTAAATCGTAGAGCAAGCCAACCGGTATCCCCCGCACGATTATCTCATTGGACGGGCTCATTGGTAGGGCTAAAGGATTGGGCTAATCGGCTCGGCTAATTAGTCTTGACTTCTTGATTCAGCAGGACCTTGAACTTGGCTACACAGTCACTTACAGTGCTCGCCCTGCACGCGACAGATGTTTTTTGTCATGAGTGACGCAAGAACTACCCAGGGAGTGTATTTTGCACTCTCGGCCAATATTTTCTGGGGTATCGTCCCCATTTACTTCAAATGGATAGATCACGTTTCCCCCTTGGAAATACTGGCACACAGGATCGTCTGGGCCCTTGTGCTGCTGATCTGTATCCTGGCGTACACAGGCGATTTAAAGGAACTGAGAGCTTCCTTCGCAAGACTTCCGACGCTGTTCCTGACGGCGATGCTGCTGATGATCAACTGGCTCGTATTTATCTATGCGATCGTTAACCAAAACATCACCGAGACTAGCCTTGGATATTTTATTAACCCTCTGGTCAGTGTTTTTCTGGCAGTGCTTTTTTTGCAAGAACGCCTAAGGCCGCTGCAATGGATCGCGATGATAATTGCTGGAACAGGCATCGTAATCCAACTGATTCTGTTCGGACGCATACCATGGCTCGCATTGGGGCTGGCGTTTAGTTTCGGTTTTTATGGATTGTTGCGCAAAAACCTTGGGCTTCACGCTATCGCAGGACTTGCCGTCGAAGCGATGATCGTTGCACCCTTTGCTCTCACCTACCTCGCATGGATAGCCTATCGGCAAACAATGATTTTTGGCAATGATATAAACATTGATTTACTGCTCATGCTGGGGGGATTCGTGACTTCGTTCCCTCTGCTGTGTTTCGCCGCTGCAGTCACCCGGCTCCCCTTGACAGTCATCGGCATGTTCCAGTACATCGCACCAACTATATCGCTGATAATAGCCATACTGGTCTACAAGGAGGATTTTGGCATTGATCGTCTTGCTACATTTGGTTGTATCTGGATTGCACTACTGCTCTTTAGCGCGGAGGCCTGGGTCCACAATAAGCACCAGTCGCCAGCGACAGCCAGTAAATCAGGTTAGGCTCTGCCAGCACGCGCTGATCCTATAGGCCTTTGTTTGCTTCACGGACTCATTCCGTTATCCTAGCCCATTTTTCGCTAACCCCTAGAGAAGCCTATTATGACAATGCAAAAAACACCGCTGCTCATGTCCCGGATCCTTGGACGCGGTGCGAAGCTTGACCCAAACGTCGAAATAGTCACCCTCCTCGCGGACGGTACGCATCGGCAGACCCTGGAAGCTACCGCAGCCCGGTCCAGGCAACTGGCCAACGCTTTGTCCGATCATGGGATTAAACCCGGGGATCGAATCGCAAGCTTCATGTGGAACAACTACCGACATCTGGAGTTGTATCAGGCTGTCCCGTCGATGGGCTGTGTTCTTCACACGCTTAATATCCGGCTAAGCTCTTTTGATCTGGAATATATTATTAATCACGCGGCTGACCGAGTGATATTTGCTGACGAAGACCTGCTACCACTCCTTGAGCCTATCCTGGACAAAATCCCTACCGTTGAACTGCTGGTCATATCACGGCATGGTGAAGGTGGAGAGTCAGCCTTTCCAAACCAGACGAACTACGAAGCGTTCATTGAAGACCAGCCTGCCGATTTCGAATGGCCAGAGATTGATGAAAATGCGCCTATGGGGCTGTGCTACACAAGCGGCACTACCGGCAAACCGAAAGGTGTGATGTATACCAATCGATCCACCTATTTACACACCGTCACCCAGGCGATGACTGACTCGATGGGACTGTCTTCGCTGGACTCGGTATGCGGTATTGTCCCTATGTTTCACGCCATGGGCTGGGGACTGCCTTTTCCCGCCTCGATGCTGGGCTGCAAGCAGGTCCTGCCACACCGGTTCATGGATTCCGAAAGACTGGTAACCTTAATGGCGCAGGAAGAAGTCACTATATCGGCGGGTGTACCAACAATCTGGCAGGGAATAAGAAACTTGCTGGAAGAGAACCCCAAGAAGTATGACCTCAGCAAGCTATCCCGACTCACTTGCGGCGGAAGCGCGCCACCCGTCTCGCTGATGCGCTGGTACTTTGAAAAGCTGGGTGTGGAAATGATCCAGGGCTGGGGAATGACAGAAACCAATCCACTCGGCACCCTGAGCCGCAAGGTCGCCAAACGGTCGCATCTCAATCTTACGGAAGAACAGCAGTTTGAAAACATTGCAAAAGCCGGTCTGATCATGCCGGGGCTCGAACTCGAAATTGTTGACGAAAACTGGGACCCGGTGCCTCACGACGGGGATACTGTAGGTGAACTCCTCATTCGGGGACCCTGGATTTGTGCCGAGTATTACAATGATCCCCAGCCAGAGAAATTTCACGACGGTTGGCTGGTTACCGGTGATGTGGCAAAAATTGATGCTGAGGAGTATCTTATTATTGCAGACCGTTCCAAGGACCTGATCAAATCGGGAGGAGAATGGATTTCTTCAGTCGACCTTGAAAACCATATCGTCGCACTCAACGGTGTCGTGCAAGCTGCGGTCGTTGCACAAAAACACCCAAAGTGGGATGAAAGGCCGGTTGCTTTGGTTATCCTTGTCGAAGGATCGAACATCACGGCAGAGTTGATACTGGAACACTGCACCGGCGTTTTCGCAAAATGGCAACTCCCTGATGATGTAATCTTTGTTGACCAGATTCCGTTGACCTCCACGGGCAAGATCGACAAGAAAACCATCAGGGCGCAGTTGGAACAACAGGCATACCAGCTACCGGACTTGAGGAACGACTAACACCATGTTGCGTTATTGCATCTTAATACTTTTCCTGTCTATCTCTGGACCGCTGCACGCCAGTGATGCGTGCTCAGGATCGACTGAAGAAAAACTCCAATGTCATTCCGGGGAAGTTAAGGATTTTTTGCGCCGATGGGTAAGAGCCTGGGGAGACGGCGACATCGAAACCTATCTATCCCTTTACACGACGGCAAGATCACCCCGTGAAGACCTGACGAGAGCGGAGTGGATTCAGCATCGACGGGAGCGAATTGGTTCCGGCAAGAAAATCGAGATCAATCTAAAACTCGAGAGTATGGGGCTGGAAGATTCGGGTATTTTTGACGTCATTTTCATGCAACAGTACAGGTCAGCGACATTCCAGGATGCGGTCAGGAAACGACTCTTCCTGCTCAGGGACGGCCAGGATCTCAAAATCTGGAAAGAAGAAGTCTTACCTTAATTCATATAAAAAATAATTAAATAGCCATATCATTACTATGGCGAATAAATTCTCACCGACTTGCCCTTCCCTGCGAGATATCGGCTCTAACTTATTGGTATCTTGTCCATTCCCCGCCAGCCCTTTACTACCCCCTAAAACACTTACATTTTACACACATATTTATTACATTTTATTTACAAAATCTCAGCATTTCTTCCAACAAAATCTTGTACTTACGAGATAGTCTTCGTTTAATATATGAAATGTTCAGCACACTATTCATCAAAGTATTTAGATTTTTTGTGACTTTTTGTAACTATTTGTAATTCTTGTAACCAGCTCACATTTTTTAGGCATTTAAATTCTTAATCTGGCCCGCAACAATATCAACAACGTAGTCTTAGCAGTAGACAAGCTATGGGAACCTGGAACAAGTGAGAGCGTCGATTCACAGACAAACACAGCGCGGGGAAACACCTCGATCGCCAGGTCGACCCTGTCTTTTGAGATCTGCGTTGGCTATCGCGATCTCTGTCGGAATAGCGGATGCCTATGCCAGTACCCAGTCCGCCGACAAAATTCGTCTGACGCTCAATGGCGAGATCTCAAGCCGGGCAACCCCAGCTGTACCCGCATTTAAAGGAAGGTTGGCGGTTAATGGGCTGATCCAGAGCCACCCTCACGAACTCTATGTTCAACTCGAAGAAAAATATCAGGCCCTGCCGCCATTTACTCAAGCGACTGAAGCAATAGCAGAGCGCTACATTGTTGAAGCAACGAACTCCGAGAAGATGTTCGCAGGCATAAAATCGATCACCAGAGATATCTCCAAATTTGTTCCGACCATAAGCACCAGCATCAGGTATGACGACATCCATGAGGAAAACAACCGTCTCGCGTTACCCGGTAGAAATCCCACCGAGACTGATTACTCAACCATGCTGGCGGTCGTCAACCCTACTTTTATTTATAAGACAGGGCGACGCAAATGGACCGCGACCGCGAGATATGACTTGGAGAGGGCGCAATATTTCCTTGATGACGATTTTACTACCACCGACCACCTGTTTAATGTGGACTGGAACAGGCGCCTGAACCGTGGCCAACAACTCCGTGTCGCAATGCTTTACCAAAATTCCCATGATAGAAGAACAACCGAAGACACGATCGTCGATTTTGATTCCGCCCTGGACCAAAATTTAGAGGATTACCA
>JABGVY010000164.1 GCA_018645845.1 Gammaproteobacteria bacterium
ACCAAGGTCATGCTTTTGTGGGCAGCCGGTAACCTCGACCCTGAAGTGTTCGAGAACCCAATGAAATTTGATCTAGATCGTGATCTGGGCAAAGTTCGTCGGCACCTGGCCTTCGGTTATGGTACACATTTCTGCAGGGGAGCGCCGTTAGCTCGACTTGAAGGTGAGGTCTTTCTGCGTGTCGTGATGGACAGGCTCAAGAACCTTCGGCTGAACGGTGAGGTAGTCATGGAGAAACGGATCCCGGTTTTACAGGGCATCTTGAAACTACCGGTTGCATGGGATACCTAATCCTGCGTTATAGTCAGACTCCAGCATAAGAAGATCGAAAGCCATGGATAGATTCGACGGGAAGAGTGTCATCGTCACAGGTGCAGCTTCAGGTTTTGGAGCGGCTATCGCGCAGAAGTTCGCTAGTGAAGGCGCTAGTGTTGTTTGTGCTGATCTGAACATGACTGGGGCAACCGAGGTTGCCAAGTCGTTGACGGGCGCAATCCCGTTTGAAATCGACGTCGCGGATGAGGCGCAGAACAATGCCATGATCCAGGCCTCTGTAGATCATTTTGGCAAGATTGATGTACTCTGCTGTAACGCAGGTGTTCCCCACAAAGGCAACTATATGATCAGGATGCCGGTTGAGGATTTCGATCGCATGTGGGCGATCAACGTCCGATCAATTTTCCTCGCAGTACGCGCTGCCATTCCACACATGCCCGAGGGCAGCAGCATTATCAGTACTGCGTCGATAGGGGGCAAGCGGCCAAGACCGGGCCTGGTTCCCTATAATGCTTCTAAAGCCGCGGTGATTAATTTGACCCAGGGGATGGCGGTTGAGATGGCGCCAAAGATACGAGTGAACTGTGTCTGCCCTGTGTCAGCTGCAACGAACTTTGATTTCCAGTCCATGGGTCAAAAAGATCTTTCAGCCGAGATGGAAAAGAAGGTAATCGATGGAATACCCATGGCGCGTAGGGCGACTCCCGAAGATGTGGCGGATGCGTATCTATTCCTCGCGTCAGAGGAAGCAAAATTCTTAACGGGTGTAGCGCTTGATGTAGACGGTGGTCGTTCAATTCAATAAGGAGAGAAATTATGGCGGATTTGCCCCACGGTAAGCTGGGAACCGATGACCTTTGGGATGCGATGTATACCCAGCGAGCTATTCGCTACTGGCAGGAGAAACCGGTTCCTCGTGAGCTTTTAGAAAAAGTGATCGAATCTGCATCCAAAGCGCCGAGTGGCAGTAATCTGCAACCCTGGGTGTTTATTGTTATTGATGATGCTGGCACTCGAAAAAAGATTGGCGCTGCGCTGAATGACTTCTATGAAGAAGGTCCGTTAAAAGAAATGATTGCTCAGGGTCAGCAGGTGGAAGACAAATCACAGCGCCTGATGATGCAAGGCGCACAGGCGTTCTTTTCGAAGCTGGCGAACGCGCCTGCCTTGATTGTGCCCTGCCTTTATCAGCTGTCATCGCCAACGCCTGACCCGACGTCGCTCGAGGCGGGCAGCTCAATTTATATGGCAGTGCAAAATCTCATGTTGTCTGCCAGAGGCCTTGGCCTGGGCACAGTGATGACCACTGCACATTCTCTGGTCAATGATATGCTGCGAGAAGCATGTGACATCCCCGATGATGCTTATCCGGTTGCGCTGATACCGATTGGTTACCCTGATGCCAACTTTGGCCCAACGACGCGGAAAGGGTTGGATGAAATTTTACGCTGGAATACATGGAGCTGATGATGCCTTTGTCCCTACCAAGTGCTGATGACTGGTCAAAAAGATGTCTGAATGATGGTGAGTTCCGTCTAGCATCACGTCATTGGAACGGCGGTGTTCGACTTAATATTGGCGATAAGACGCTCGAACTGTTCCTTTCTGAGGGTGCGAAGTCTGCGACCGATAAGAACCCCGGTGGAATGATCGAGATCACGGGTTCAGGTCGGGTCTGGGAGAAAGTTATTGCAGCGAATCCGGAACGATTCCACAACGATGTGATGGCAAACATTTCCCAGGGATGTGGCTTGCAGCGGAGTGGTGACGCCATTGTATTCGCGCAGTACTACGCCGCGACCATGCGTGCTGTTGAGCTGTTAAGACCGTCCTTGGCGCAGTCAGAAGCTACGTTCGAAACAATGCCCCATGACGATCGAGCCCACGGTACGATCGATGCGCCGATAGGACGCTACGTCCACTTGAACCTGGATGGTCATGACCATCGTATCTATTTTGAAGAAGCCGGTCAGGGGATTCCCTTGCTGATGCAACACACAGCTGGTTGTCATAGTAGCCAGTGGCGCCACTTGTTTGAGTTCCCGGAAATCACGGAACGTTTTCGACTGATCGCCTATGATCTGCCGTGTCATGGTAAATCGGTGCCGCCCGTTGGTGTGGAATGGTGGGATGAGCAGTATGTGCTTAAAGGAGCGTTTCTGAGATCGATCCCGGTAAAACTCAGTGAGACGCTTGGGCTGATTGATCCTGTCTTTATGGGTTGCTCTGTAGGTGGCCTGCTGGCGCTTGACCTGGCGCACAAACATTCGGATGTGTTCCGCGCGGTCATCTCCGTTGAAGGTGCTTTAAAAATTGAAGGTAGGCTTACGGACTATGGTGAGTTGTATCACCCGCAGGTCAACAACGAGTACAAGGCCCGCCTTATGGATGGCTTAATGGCTTCTTCATCGCCAAAGCCCTATCGAAAAGAAACAAGCTTTGTTTATGCTTGTGGCTGGCCGCCTGTGTTTCTTGGTGATCTACACTACTATGTTGAGGATTATGACCTTCGTCAGGATGCGGCTGAAATTGATACGAATGCAGTTGGCGTTCACATTCTCTCAGGTGAATACGATTACAGTGGTACTTCCGAGTTGGGTAAAGCTGCGCATGAAGCGATACCGGGCTCTACCTGGCAGAACATGAAAGGGGTTGGTCACTTTCCTATGAGTGAAAACCCACAGGCATTCAGGGAATACCTTTTACCGATACTGGACAGGATTGCATCCTGAGGAGAGTTGTTATGGCTGAGATACTAAAATACGGTGCTACCGCCAAATGGCTTCACTGGTTGGTTACTTTTATTGTCATCATTATGCTGATTTTTGGGCCGGGTCTTGAGGACATGCCCTTG
>JABGVY010000288.1 GCA_018645845.1 Gammaproteobacteria bacterium
CCTGTGGCGAAAAGAAACCGCTTTTGGTTTTGGAAATACGTTCAGGCTTGAAGCTGGAACAGGTGGGGTTAGAGTTCTCGAACGTTGGTATTGTCAAAACACTTAGCCCAGAGGAGCTCGACGACAACCGTTACCTCAGTGCTAACCAGTTTCATCGAGCTTTAGCATTTAGCCGTGGGAAAATGGGCACTGCGCTGAGTCTCTCCCAGGTCTCCATTCTGGACGCACCATGGGTTTTTCATCCTGAATGGACGTTAAAACACACTCATTCAGTAATGGACAACAATCGTATCTTGGCGTTTGCGCTCTCTCGGATACCGGGATTGTTTTCTCGAGTAAATCATCCTGCCCTCGGCCCGCGAAGTGATCTGATCTGGGCTGAGTCGCCGATAGTCGTGATGGAGTTCCACGAGGCTGAGGACACTAGGGAAAACCATGACTTTCTGCTTGCGGTGATTACTCATGAGGTTCGTCAGCGTAAATTGGTGTTCCAAAAGGGGGCCAGCTTTGGATTCCGTCATCATCGTTGCGAGATAATCCAACCGTCTTCCTACGACTACCCTGATGGTGAATCCCGAGGTTTCTTCAAGGTGGCAATGGGGGCGCGTCGGGGGGCCTCCCTGAATGGTGTTATTTTGCTATTGCAAGAACTGGCAGCCTTCGCTGACTTTAAAGCTCTGAAACTTGCCTACCCTGGGATCAAACCGGAGAAAGAGTTGGCTGGCTTTCCCGATCTAACGGCAATTCGTATGATTCGCTAAGATGACTATTTTTCCCAAAATCAATAGCTTGGCCGTAATCAAATGCTTGAACGGTGATGGATACGCTTTAGACATCAATCACCCGCATCAAAATACCTAGATCATCTGAATGGGAATCCGGCTAGATAACACTTCCACCCGTCTACTGATAAAGGAACCCCACGAACGTTAGTACGATAGTGTAAGGCAAAGCCATTATCACCATACGAATATAGCCGAGTTGAATCAGCGGTGCGAGCGCGGAAGTTAGCAGAAATAGAAACGCTGCCTGACCGTTTGGGGTTGCAACAGAAGGAAGGTTTGTCCCGGTATTAATGCTGACTGCCAGACTATCAAAATGTGCTCTCGAAATATCACCGGCATCGAATGCAGCCTTCACTTCATTGATATATACGGTCGCAACGAAAACATTGTCAGAAATTGCCGACAGAAGTCCATTAGCCAGGAAAAATGCGCGTGGTTGGTCTTCAATGGGTAGCGCCAGCACCCATTGGATAACGGGGCTAAAGAGATGCAGATCATGAATCATCCCGACAACAACAAAGAAGATACAAAGCAGGGAAACGAAAGGTAAAGATTCCTCAAAAGCACGGCCTATTTTATGTTCTTCGTTGATACCGGTGAGTGCAGTCACCAGAACAAGTAGGCACAATCCAATTAGACCCACTTCCATGACATGGAGCGC
Organism: Gammaproteobacteria bacterium; assembly: GCA_018645845.1. Taxonomy (GTDB): domain Bacteria; phylum Pseudomonadota; class Gammaproteobacteria; order Pseudomonadales; family Azotimanducaceae; genus UBA9659. The sequence continues at coordinate 1,447 of JABGVY010000288.1, forward strand.
CAGCCCGACGACCAGAAGCACACCGCAGATTCCCTGTACAATCAGGGCATAAACCTCTGTTTGTTTTCTCTTGTCGTCCTGATCCTGAATGTAGCCTTTTAGTATTGAGCGGACTTGTGGGTCGAGCTTCCCGCCGTATCCCAGCACACCTGTCAGCTCAAGCACGACGCACGTTATAAAACCGGCAATGACCGCTGGAATCGTGACATGGGACATTGCCTGGGCAAACTCAATAAAGTTCCAGCCCATCTTGTCCGCTATCAGCAGGTTCTGGGGTTCTCCCACCATCGTAGTGACGCCGCCAAGTGCTGTACCAACTGCGCCATGCATGACAAGGCTACGAATGAACGCCTTGAATCTTTCCAGGGTATCGCCGCTCAACTGTTGTTGATCCGAAACTCCGTCTTCGTCAAAGTCTGTATTGCCGGAAGACTGAACCCCCTCGTACACGCCATGTAAGGCGACGAAAACTGTAATCAGCACGGCTGTAACCGTTAAAGCATCAAGGAATGCAGAAAGGAAAGCAGCCATCATTGAAAACATCAATGAGAGGATCCATTTGCTTTGCACCTTCATGATCAGTTTTGCAAATACAAACGTTAGTAGTGGTTTCATGAAGTAAATGAAACTCACCATAAATATCAACAGGGCAAGCACGCCAAGATTTGACTGTATCTCGTGCCAGACTGTCTCGGGTGACGTTAAACCCAGGGCCAGGATAGCCAGCCCCAGAAGTCCACCACTTTGCAGTGGGTAGCATTTTAAAGCCATGGCTAGCGTAAGAATAAACATGGCTAGAAACATCCATCCCAGAACAGTCGTCCCGACTATCATTTTCAATGGAAAGCACAGCACGAGGAAAACCAGGATCGACAGTTTGAACCAGTTGGGGCTGTTACCTAAAAATTCTGTATATGCGATTCGATTCATTTAATTCCTTCCACTACTAATTTTCTATTAGTTACTTTGTGATTTCGGCTCACTGATTTCTGCTTGCGCCTGCATCACGATAAGAACAGTCGTGAACCCGGTCTATCCAAAAATGTGAGCCAGACTGGATAAGCACTAGATATCTCGGCCGATAGATGTCGTGATCTTATACATTCTACTTATTTTTGCGCACGCTTTGTTACTCCTTGCTAAATATATGCTTTAACGAACGTTATTTCTGGTTTTAGTATGATTTGGCCGTTGAGCAGCTTATGCTGGTTTTTCCGCGTTTTCGGGAACGCGCTTAAGCCAATGAACCTTTGTCTGCCCCTGTCGTGATGGGTAGTTCTTCCGCCATCCATTCTGACATCGAGCCATCGTAGACGGCGACATTGTCCACGCCCACCAGTTTCGCGACGCAGGCATTAAGCGTTGCCGCAATCCCACCGCCGCAATAAGTGATCAGGCGATCGCCAATCATTTTCTGCTCGAGAATCTCTGCCAGGGTTGTATCCGGTAGTAGATAGCCCTCAGCCATTAGCTCAACAAAGGGATGATTCACCGAACCGCTTATGTGTCCGGCGTAGAAAACATCCGCTTCACCTTTGTACATCTCGGGTGTCAGCGTATTGACCACGCACGCACTACCGTCGGTGATTGAGGCGAGCACCTCTTCCTTGCTGGCGAACATCTGTGGAGAAAAGTCTGTATTAAAGCTTGTCGGGACGTATTTATTCTCAGCGATTTCCAGCGCACCTCTCCATGCTTGCAGTCCACCGTTTAGAACCCTGACGTTTCGGTGACCTGCATATTGCAGTACCCACCAGATCCGTGTTGCCCATGCCAGCATATCGGTGGAGTAAACGACCACCGGTGTGTCCTTGCTGATGCCCAGGGCACCAATTGCTCTCCCAAGGGTTTTTTCGTCTGGCATTGTGTACATGAGATGAGAATTGGGGTCGGAAATAACAGCATGGTCCAGAAAGACACTCCCGGGAATATGTCCAGCGAGATATCTGTCATGACCAGTCTCTGCTGCGGCAGGATTAAGTACCACGGTGGCGTCAAAAAGGCGTAGGTTTGGGTCATCAATGATGGTGACCAGTTCTTCTTCTTCAATCAGGAGTTCTTCTCTTTTCATTTTCGGTTTTCCCGGAATTTAGTTCCCATAGGCCTGTGCAGGTAGCCAGGTAACAACCGCCTGCCAGTTAAAGATGATGATTAAGCCGATTAATTGCAAAATAACATAAGGGAACACGCCCTTGTAGATAGTCACAACATCTACGCCTGCCGGTGCGACACCTTTTAGGTAAAAGATAGCGAACCCAACGGGTGGGGTCAGGAAGCTTGTTTGAAGACAAACGGCGAACAGGATGGTGAACCAGACCGGGTCAAACCCCAGATTGAATACAACGGGTGAAACCAGAGGAAGGATAATCAGAGTCAGCTCGATCCAATCCAGGAAAAACCCGAGCAAAAATGTGGCGAACAAGATCGAAATGATGATGCCGGAGGGACCGAAGGGGAGGCCGAGCAGTGCCCGTTCTATGAGTTCGTCACCACCGAGTCCACGAAGTACCAGCGAGTAAGCCGTTGCTCCCAGCAACACTGCGAAAATGAACGCGGTGGTACGAGTGGTTTCAAATAATACCTCTCGCAGCACTGTCATATTCAGGGCCCGGTTTAGCGCAGCCAGCAGAAGCGCCCCGGCCGCGCCGACGCCGGCGGCCTCGGTAGGTGTGGCTAATCCGAAGAAAATGCTGCCAAGTACGGCCAGGATCAGGAAGGCTGCAGGTACAATGGCGATGAACAGTTCCCAGACGACTTTCAGGTCGATAGGTTCCCGTTTCGCGGCAGGAGCATGGTCTGGTTTCAGCAAGCCGTAAATAAGAATATAGGTGACGTACAACCCGCCGAGCAGCGCGCCCGGAAAGACAGCGCCGAGGAATAAGTCGCCAACACTCATAGCCATTCGGTCGGCCATCAGAACCAGCATAATGCTCGGTGGTATCAGGATACCAAGCGTGCCAACCGCGCAAACGGTGCCGGCAGCGAAGCCTGTGTTGTATCCTTCTTTCATCATCACCGGTAGCCCAAGAAGAGCCAGGAGAACAACTGAGGCGCCAATAATCCCGGTTGTTGCCGCCAGCAGAAGACCAATCAGAGTGACGGTGATGGCCAGACCGCCGCGAACCGGGCCGAGCAATTTCGCAAAGCTGGTCATAAGGCGCCCGGCAATGCCGGATCTATCCAGCAAAAGCCCCATGAAAATGAACATAGGTAACGCGACCATCACCCAGTTCTCCATTACGTTCCAGATTCGATCAATCGTCAGTGACGTGTAACTCCAATCGACACCAACTGGCACGTGAAAGTCGACTTCGAGAATAATCGCAAGGGCCGTAAACAAAATTGAAAGACCGCCCAGAAGCCAGGCAATCGGATAGCCCGTAAAAACGGAAACAATGAAGCCAAAAAACATGAGGAGAGCAAGAATTTCATTGGGACTCATGTCGGGCTCCTGATGGGCTGAGGAACAGGAATGACCAAACCCTACTTAACCTTGAAATGATGGCGAGCAACAGCAAGAAAAAACCAATAAACAGCATGCTTTTGATAAGCCAACGGAATGGCAGCCCTCCTGGTGAAACAGACACCTCTGACAGGGCGTAGCTAGAGGCTATAAAGGGAGCAGAAAAAACCAGTATCAAAGCCGTGAAAGGCAATACACAAAGCAGGATGCCGTAGAGCTCCAGCCAGCCCTGGGTTCTGGGGCTGAGCCGCTCGTGAACGACGTCCACTCTCACATGACCATCAACCTGAAAGGTGTATCCTATGCCGAGTAAAAAGCCAGTGCTGTAGAGGTGCCATTGTATTTCCTCAAGTTCGATTCTGCCTTCCCCGAAGGCGTATCTCATGACGACATTGAATACGATAGTGAACAGTAGCACTAACCATATCCAAGATATTGATTCGCCAACCCAGGTGATAAGTGGATCGATCCGACGTGAAATGGCAGTTGATGGAAGCTGCATCTCCTAAAAGTCTCTTGGCAGGTACGCCAGACGTTTCCAATGCTGGTAGCTTTCTTCAAATGTCCGTTGGGAAGCAAGGATTTTTGCGAAAGAATCGTTTTTGTTGGCTTCTTCTTCCAGGACATCATTGGATACCCGGTTGAGCTCCCTTAAAAGTGGTTCCGGCAGCCGTTCTGCGGTCACGCCGATGGCGGGGAATCCAGCGATGACTTTACCCTGAAGCGCTTCAGCGCGAGCGAGGTTGCGGGTCACTGCTGCGGTACAGGCCGTGGTGAGCAGGTGCTTATCCACAGCTGCAAGCGAGTTCCAGATATTAAGGTTGACGATGAGGTGCGATGCGGTAAATGGTTGGTGCCACCCTGGATAGTAGTTATATTTTGCAACCCGATTGAATCCGAGTGCTTCATCTACAATTGGCAGGGCATATTCAGAGGCGTCGATGGCACCTTTCTCGAGCGCCTGGAAGATTTCCCCGGAGGGTAACATGGTGACAGAAGCGCCAAGCCTTTCGATCACTTTACCGCCGATACCGGCGAAGCGGATCTTCAGACCCTCAACGTCTGATAGCTGTGTAATGGGGTTGCGAAACCATCCGGCTGTTTCAGGTCCCGTCATGCCACAATATATTGGGTGGATGTTATGAGGTTTGTACAGTTCCTCGCCCAGTTCACGGCCCCCTGCTTCAAACCACCAGGCGCTGAATTCCCAGGGTTCCATGCCGAAGGGTACAGCCGCGATCAGGGCAGCTGCGGGAATTTTCCCCTGGTCGTAGCCGAGCCAGTTATATCCTGCTGGAACTTTGCCATCGCGGACTGCATCCGATATACCGAGCGATGGGACTAGTTCACCGGGCTCGAACATATCGAGTTGCACAGCGCCATCACTGATCTGCGTGACAGTAGTGCTGATGTATTTGGTGTTATCGCCAAGCACCGGAAGATTGCTTGATGCATTGATAGGCACGCGCCAGTGAAGTCGGGTCGAGGTGCCATCGCTGGCCTCGGCGACGGATAATTCACCCGGACCGCTGGGGCGCAGTGCAAGACTTGCGATTAGCCCGACTGAAAAAGAAACCGCAACGGCTAGTGCCGCGGATTTGTTAGAAAGCATATCCCCTCCGCGAATAAAGCAGTGTTCTCCTGCCAAAAAAGCATAGTCTCTCCGCCATTTTGATTAGTCGTAGACTATCATGAGGAAAGGTCTTCTGGACTATACCCGGAGCACTAATGTCAGGATAATGAGCGCCTTTTTCGCAGAAACGAAATTTAAACCAGTTTTAATCAACCAGAGGATAGCTAGATGACAGATGTCAGATTTGATGACCGAGTGGTCGTCGTTACCGGAGCGGGTAATGGACTTGGCCGAACCTATGCACTTGAAATGGGTAAACGAGGGGCCAGGGTTGTTGTCAATGATCTTGGTGGTTCAGCGTTTGGTGATGGCGCTGATCAGGCCGCGGCCGATGTTGTCGTTGGCGAAATCAAAGCGGGTGGCGGCGAAGCTGTAGCAAACTATGACTCGGTCATCGATGGTGACAAAATTATACAGACCGCTATGGATTCATTCGGGAAGATTGACGTAGTGATTAATAATGCGGGTATTCTTCGCGACAAAACTTTCCATAAAATGGAAGAGCTGGACTGGGACTTGATCTATGACGTCCATGTTCGTGGCGCATTCAAGGTTAGCCACGCAGCGTGGCCCTACATGCGCGACCAGAATTACGGACGTATGATCTTTACAGCATCCGCGGCCGGTATCTACGGAAACTTTGGCCAAACTAACTACTCGATGGCAAAACTTGGCCTGCACGGGATGTCGCAGACTCTGGCGCTGGAAGGTCGATCCAAGAACATCATGGTCAATACCATCGCACCAATCGCGGGTTCGCGTCTGACAGAAACAGTGATGCCTCAGCAACTGGTAGACGCACTTAAGCCTGAATTTATTATGCCGTTGGTTGTAAAGCTTTGTGATGAGAACAGTCAGGAGACTGGTGGGCTATATGAAGTCGGTGCCGGATTTATAGGGAAAGTCCGATGGGAAAGAAGCAAAGGACACTCTTTCAGCGTCAGCCAGGGGTTCAACGCAGAAGACGTTAACGACGCCTGGGATGAAATTGTGGATTTCACGGATGCAGATCACCCATCCAGTATCGCGGAGGCTAACAAGCCTCTTATCAAAAACCTGAAATCCTAAGCGGTATAGTCAGACGGGACGCCATGCTCTTATGGTATCCCGCGTGATGTTCATTACATGACCAAAGGCTTGGTTAAACAGGTAGGAATCCGCAGAGCGCTTGCTGCAGATGCTGGTGCCTTGAACCAGATTCGATCAGAAACACCTGGGCCGTTTGCCCCGACCAGGGAGCTGGGACGTCATCTTGCCGAACCCGCTGTTTATACCTACCTCGCCGAGGACGAAGTGCCGTTTGGGTTCGTTACTGTTGGCCCCGATACTGATCTGGAGCACGTGGGTCTGGGAGAGATCCGCGAGTGGTTTGTATCAACGACTTATCAGCAGCGCGGGTATGGGCGAAAACTGTTGGTGCACGGACTGACTGTCCTGAAACGAAGAATGTGTGATGCGGCGCTTATCTGGTTGCCTTTAGAAGTAACCCGGCCACGGGATGTCCTGCTACAACACGGTTTTAAACCTTATCCAGCGCAACGTTTTGTGAACGTGGACGAGCAAAGTAATACCGAGCAGGCCTACCTGAAGGACCTTGGTGATTATTTCTAGGGAAAAGCTGAGCTAGCGGTACTTTTTGTAGTAGATGGCCACATCACCGAACTCCTTCAGTTCGTCAAGGTCGGGAACTGTGATTGCGCTGACATTGCTGATCTTTTCGAAGTCCTCGAAGACGCTTTCGTCGCGAATGCGCGAGTCGGCTATGAGGATTTCATCGGCGTAACTCCCAAATTGTTCCAGCCAGGGAAGGTTCTCACGATCATAAAGCACATCAGCTGCAATTAGCAGATCGACTTTGTCTACGCATAGTTCCAGACTCTCAAGGGTGTCGAGCTCGACCTGGTTTGCTTTACCGTTGACGATACAAGCTTCCAGTGCATGCTTGTCCAGGTCACAGGCGATAACCGAAGTAGCGCCTGATAGTGCCGCTGCGATCGCGGCCACACCGGAGCCTGCCCCGAGATCCAGAACCGTTTTGTTCCTGCAAATCTCTGGATGGGAGACAAGATGCGCTGCAAGGACCTGTCCACTGGCCCAGCAAAATGCCCAGTAAGCAGGCTTATCTATGATGGCGTGCATCTCTTCATCGGGCAGCCTGTCTTTTGGATAGTCCGCCGAAATCAGGTACAGAGAAATATTGGGGCTTAAAGGAAGTGGCGTTACGACGAGTGATCCCTGACTGATTGTTTGATGTAGGTTTTTTGTAAGCAGCTCGTCCATATAAAGTACTAGTCTATTCAATTAACCTGCCTGACTTCAAAGCCTCTTTATGCAACTGTTCTTTGCCTAAAAATGAGCTAGTCATTAGAATGCGGAACATTCCATCAGTTAATGAACAGTAGAGGTTGTTTTGCGCCCTGAAGAAATCGATCCAGCCGATCTGAAGGTTCAACGTATTGGCCCTGTCACCATTCTGTTCGGTTATGAAAATGGGAAATATCCCCATGGCAATTCATTAACTGTCACCGGAAGTCGGCAAACAGCGATCATCGATCCGTCTCTAGGCGTTGTTGCGAGAAAAGCAGTGCTGCCAAGTGTCGATATGGTGATCCATAGCCATGTCCATGAAGATCACATTGCGGGTACCCATTTGTTCCCAGAGGTGCCCTGGCATGCTCACAGCATGGACGCCCTGGGTCTTGAAAGTATTGAAGGTCTGATGGAGATTTATGGTACGCCTCCTGGGCCTGCACACGATGCATTCAGACAGGAAATCGAAACGGCTTTTTACTACCCGAGGGGTGGTGAAGTACAACGGTTCGGCGAGGGTCATGTTTTTGATTTAGGTGATGTCACGGTCACGGTAGTACATACGCCAGGACATACCCGTGGTCATTGCTGCTTCCTTATTGAGTGGGGTGCGGACTTGGCTGAAAAGCTTGTCTATCTGGGTGATATAGAGCTGACGGGGTTTGGGCCCTATTACGGCGATGCCTGGTCTGACCTTATTTCTTTTGAAGAAAGTATCGAACGCCTGAAACACGTCCATGCTGGCTGGTGGTTAACATTTCACCACAAGGGGTTGATTGAAGGTCGCGATACTTTCCTGACGATGCTAGATCAGTTCGAGTCTATGATTCAGGACCGGGAATTGCGATTACTTGAGTTCATCAAAGAGCCCAGGTCATTAGATGAGATCATTGATCATCGCTTTGTCTACAGGCCCGGCCAGACTGGGTTTCTGATTGATGAGGTCGAACGGCGCAGTATGGGATTGCACCTTGATCGACTGATAGAGAAAGGCCATGTGAACTTTACTGGCGGCGCCTATCAGGTGACCTTATCGTGAGTGGAAGTATCGTGAGTGGAAGTAACGTGAGTGAAATTGATGTTTCAGCGATAGGGGAAGACATACCATTACTGGAAGGACTCCGTACCACCAGAGCCATACGGCGGTTGAAGCCGGACCCGGTACCTATTGAATTGGTCCGGAAAGTCTGCGAAGCAGGAACCTATGCGCCAAGCGGGGGAAACCGCCAACCCTGGTTTTTTGTGGCGGTGACGGAGAAAGAAAAACGAACGAAAATCGCCAATTTGTATCGATCAACCTTTCGGCAGTATATCGTTCCGGCGAAACAGGCGGCCAGGTCTCCTGATTACCCTGAAGCTAAAAAGCGGAATATGAAGGCAGCCATTTACCTGGCGGAACATCTGCACGAAACGCCTGTGCTGCTGTTCATCGCGGGATGGACCCGTCGCGGTCAGCCACAATCACAGGCGTTGTTCCCAGCGATTCAAAACATTCTGCTGGCTTGCCGGGCAGTTGGATTAGGCGCGTCTTTAACGACCGCGCACCGTGCGCACGGCGAAGAAATTGATACATTGATAGGCCTTAACCCGGAGAAGACACCCAGCATTGCTATGCTGCCGATAGGTTGGCCGAAAGGTCAGTATGGTAAGCCTACCCGCAGGTCTATAGATAGCTGCTTCTACGTTGATAGCTACACGGGTGAGGCCTGAGCTAGATCAGCATCGGTTCGTCGTCAGGCTCTTCATGGCGACCAGGTGTGGCGCGTTCAGCCAGGTTTGGGTCAATCGATCGGTAGTAATACACATTGTCCTTGAGCGTTCTCTCGATTCGCTTGCGAGTCATCAGACAGTGCAGGTGCGCAATGCATTCCCCCAATCCCATAAACATGGAAGCACCTTCCAGTTTGCGCTTAAAAAGGTGAGGCAACAGGTCCACGGCGATTTGGGGCTGCACACAACTTTCTTCAAGAATCAGCATTCGATCCTCGTGATGATCAATGAGTCCCTGTAGTCTGGCCTGGACGCCATAGAAGGGTTCATTGTGCGCGGGTAATACAAGTATCTCATCGGGAAGCAACTTTTTGAATTTTTCGTGTGATTCCAGCCAGCTAGTCATCGGATTGCCAAAGGGTTCAGTCGGGGAGACACTAACATTGGAAGTGATCACGGGCAGGATTTGGTCGCCCGAGATGATGACCTCCAGCTCTTTACAGTACAGGCAGATATGTTCAGGGGAATGGCCACTGCCAACAAGGATGTCCCAGGAATTGTCACCTATCATGATGTGTTCACCATCACTCAATCGTATGTAGGAGTTGGGTATCGGTAAGTCTTCGGGCTCCGGCGTAAAGTTGCTGCGCATTTCGGCCATCTGGGTCAGAAAATCTTCCGTCAGACCGTTTCGCTGGAAATACTCGCTGGTCTGCCAGTGACCGCCATCGCGCATCATCGAATTCATCACGCGGGTTTGATAGTACTCGCCGTAGCTCATCAGCAGTGGCGCGCGCCATAGGTCAGTTAGAAAGCCAGCCTGGCCAGTATGGTCAGGATGCATATGCGTGCAGATCACCTGATTGACAGGTTTCCCTCCGAGGCAGTTCTCAAAAATAGTATGCCAGTGGTCCCTGGTTTCATCTCCACGAATACCCGTATCAACAATCGTCCAACCTTTGTTGCCTTCAATTAGGTAAAGATTGATGTGGTTGAGTGACATTGGCAGGGGCATACGAAGCCAATAGACGCCCGGCGCCACTTGCATGGTCGTGCCGAACTCTGGTGAGGTGGAAAATGGATACTGCAGGGTTTCGTGAATAATTCTCATGACTTGTCCGTAAAAGTGATGCTTCTCATCATACACGATGACCTTTGGCCGCGCCGGTTATCATGTGGAAACTGACTTGAGACGCGATGCTGGCAGGTGGTTTCCAAGTACTAGATATGTACCAGATATGTAGCAGATGAGTGGCAGACAATTGCCAGATGGTAGGGGCAGGTTAACAACCATAGTTATAAACCTTTTCCTATAGACCTTTTCCTATAGACCTTTTCCTATAGACCTTTTCCTATAAACCTTTTCCTATAAACCAGTGTCCAGCCAATAGCCTTCATCACCGTTGTCCTTAGTTTTAAGGTGTCCTGCCGTCGGTGTCGCGAAGTGAGTGCCGATAATCAGAATATCTTTGTTGACATACTTTTCCATCAATTCAACTCGTGTGGTCGTGGAAGCGGCCTGGTCAAAGTCCGCTGAGCTGGCCCAGTCCAGGTGTTCGATCTGACAAGGATGGTGGATGCAGTCACCGGTAATCAGTGCTTCCTCACCTTCAGACTGTATATGAATACTGACATGCCCGGGCGTGTGTCCGGTGGTGGGTTCCAGAAACACCTCATCACATACTCTGTGATCCATCCCAACAAGGTCTACCAGTCCGGCATCAAACACAGGCCTGACAGAGTCGCCCATGACGCCCTGGTTTAAATCGTCAGCAGCCTTATCCGATTCAGCTTTATCCCAATATTCATACTCTTTCCTGCCCATCAGGTAGCGCGCGTTCGGAAAAGTCGGTATCCATTTCCCATCTACCAGCATGGTGTTCCAGCCCACATGATCGACGTGCAGGTGAGTGCACATCACTGTATCTATTTCGTCTGTTTCGTAACCGGCCTTACCCAGGTCTTGCAGAAACGGCAATTGCAGATTGGTCCAGTTCGGGATGCTGCGTTGTTTGTCGTTGCCGATGCAGGTGTCGACAATCATCTTACGCGTCGGAGTTTCCACCACCAGTGCATGAATGCTCATGATCAGGTTGCCGTCTTTATCGGCAAAATGAGGTGCCAGCCAGTTGATCTCCCTGACCTTATCTCTCGTTGCCTGGGGGAGGATAAACTTGGTGCCGCCTGCGATCTCCATTTCAATCACTCGGGTGATCTTGACGTTACCTACTTGCCACTGGTTCATTGGCTGGCCTCTCTTTGGATCAGGTCGATGGCTTCTGCTAGAGACTCTGTTCGTTCCCTCCAGTTCTTTCCTCCAGTGCTGA
>JABGVY010000577.1 GCA_018645845.1 Gammaproteobacteria bacterium
AAAACCCGTCCATAAAGACCGGCCCGCACCCTCCCGGATATGATCCGGATACCGTTGACCTATTCAAAGACATTGTTGACGCGACTGAGTTCGCTACCGAAGATGTCCGGAGATCACAGGACCCGGATGTCGCACTAAAAACCGACTACCCTACAAACTCGCTTGAGGAGAACCTGCGAGCAGAACTCAGTGATGAGCTAAGCACAATTCTGAAACACCTGAAAGACCACCCCGAGAGCTGATCATGGACTACATCATCACCCTATCCTGCCCAGACAAACCCGGCCTGGTACTGGCCGTATCGAGTTGGCTGGTGGCCAATTCATGTAACATCCTGGACAGCGATCAGTTTCAAGACGGGTCCAACAATACATTTTTCATGAGGGTTCACTTCGAGGGAGAACCTACGCTAAAAGCGCTCATCCATTCTTTCGAACCCGTCGCCGCCGGGAAGCGGATGAGCTGGCAAATCTGGTCATGCTTGCAGAAACCCAAAGTCCTGATCATGGTTTCAAAACAGGAGCACTGCCTGACTGACTTATTGTTTCGTGAGAAAAATGGCGAACTGCCGATAGAAATCGCCCTGGTGGCCTCCAATCACCTTGCAACCCAACCAATCGCCGTTGCGCAAAACATAGACTTTAGGCACCTTCCGATCGACGCTGACTCAAAAGCAGCACAAGAGGCGTTGCTACTTGAGGAAATTGAGCGCAGAGGAATCGATGTCGTGGTGCTCGCTCGATATATGCAAATCTTGTCACCTGAGTTCTGCCAGGCGATGGCAGGCAAGATCATCAACATTCATCATTCCTTTCTACCTGGGTTCAAGGGCGCAAAACCTTACCACCAGGCGTTTGACCATGGCGTCAAACTCATCGGCGCTACTGCCCACTATGTCACCGCTGAACTGGACGAAGGCCCTATTATTGAACAGGGTATCGAACGGGTAGGACATCGAAGCACTGTCGCTGATCTGGTCAACGTTGGCAGAGATATCGAGAGAGTGGTCCTCTCCAAAGCGGTCAAATATCATGTAGAGCATCGTGTACTGCTGAACGGCCAGCGGACAGTGGTATTTCACTAACACGGCGCCTTCCAGACATGCCTCCAAAAAACTCACACCCTGTGTATAATCGCGCTTTCCCTGATTATCGAGAGCTTCCCAGCTTTTCGGATCCACAGGTTTCAACAACTTTTTAGCGACACCATTAGATCATGAGCAAGTATTCACCTCAGGACATCGAACAATCCTGGTACCAGAATTGGCAAGAGAACAATTACTTCGCCCCCTCGGGTCAAGGTGACTCCTATAGCATCGCTATTCCACCCCCCAACGTAACGGGCAACCTGCACATGGGACATGCCTTTCAGCATAGCCTTGTGGATTCTCTAATTCGTTACCAGCGTATGAGCGGCAAGAACACGCTTTGGCAAATGGGTACAGATCATGCCGGTATCGCAACCCAGATGCTGGTGACCGAACAACTTGCAGCCCAGGATATCAAACCGCTTGATATTGGCCGGGAAGCATTCATCAACAAGGTCTGGGAGTGGAAGGAAGAGTCCGGGGGAACCATCTCCAAACAACTAAGACGCCTTGGTGCCTCTCTTCACTGGGAAACAGAGCGATTCACCCTGGATGAAGGCTTGTCAGAAGCCGTCCTTGAGGTGTTTGTGCGCCTTCACGAAGAAGGCCTGATCTACCGGGGCAAACGTCTGGTGAACTGGGATCCTGTTCTAAAGACATCGATCTCCGATCTTGAAGTTGAAAGCGAGGAAGAACAGGGTCACCTCTGGCACTTCCGCTATCCCCTTGCCGATGAACCAGGACAGTTCCTGGTCGTCGCAACCACAAGGCCAGAAACCATGTTGGGTGATACTGCTGTCGCGGTCAGCCCGATGGATGATCGCTACAAGGATCTGGTGGGAAAAGAAATTATCCTTCCTCTTTCTGGCCGACGAATTCCAATCATCGCGGATCAGTACGTCGATATGGCCTTTGGCACCGGGTGCGTCAAGATCACACCGGCCCATGACTTCAATGACTATGATGTCGGTCATCGTCACGACCTGCCAATCATTAACATTCTTAACGAAGATGCCAGCCTCAACGATGAGGTGCCTGAAAAGTATCGGGGAATGGACCGTTTCGAAGCTCGCAAGGCCGTTATCGCGGACCTCGACGCACTAGGTCTACTGGAAAAGATAGAAGATCACACCATGGCGATCCCGCGAGGTGAAAGGTCCGGCGTTGTTGTTGAGCCTTTTCTGTCCGATCAGTGGTTTGTCGACATCAAGTCGCTCGCCGAACCGGCCATCAAAGCAGTTGAGGGTGGAGACATTGAATTCATTCCGAAAAACGCAGAGAACATCTACTTCTCATGGATGAGGAATATCGAAGACTGGTGTATCTCCAGGCAGCTCTGGTGGGGGCATCGAATTCCCGCCTGGTATGACGCCGATGGCAACATCTATGTAGGGCGCAGTGAACAAGAAGCACGCGACAAACATAATCTGTCTGCAACCGTAGAACTTATGCAGGATAACGATGTTCTGGATACCTGGTTCTCGTCTGCCCTGTGGACTTTCTCTACCCTGGGCTGGCCCAAACAGACCAATGAACTGGAAACATTTCACTCCACCGACATTATGGTGACAGGGCACGACATCATCAGCCTGTGGGTTTCCCGCATGATCATGATGTCGTTGAAGTTCACCGGTGAAGTACCGTTCAAAAAAGTCTACATCCACGGCTTGGTAACCGATGCCTTCGGCCAGAAGATGTCCAAGTCGAAGGGCAACGGCCTGGACCCGATGGATATCATCAACGGTATCAGCCTGGATGGACTCGTTGCCAAACGAACCGGTAACCTGATGCAACCGAAAATGGCCCAGCGCATAGAAAAAGCTACCCGAAAGGAATACCCGGATGGCATCACGGCTTACGGGACTGATCCACTTCGGTTTACTTTCTACTCGATTGCTACCCGCACCCGCACCATTCGTTTTGACATGAAGAGAGTCGAGGGATATCGAAACTTTTGTAACAAACTATGGAACGCGGCTATTTTTGTATCCGGAAATATCAGCGATAACGAATCACGACTGGACAATGCAGACGTTGAACTATCGACGATCGATCATTGGATCATTTCAGATTTTCAGAAGACTGCAGCGGCCGTGAACCTGGCCATGGAAACCTATCGCTTTGACCTGGCTGCGAAAGAAATTTACGAGTTTGTTTGGGACGAATTCTGCGACTGGTATCTGGAACTGACCAAGCCAATATTAAATAGCGACGATGCTACCCAGGCGCAGAAACTGGGTACCCAGCAGACACTTGCGCGAATACTGGAATCTGTATTACGGCTGGCTCACCCATTCTTGCCATTCCTGACGGAAGAACTCTGGCAGAAAGTGCCGTCAACAGTTCGTCGCTCAGGCGACACCATCATGCTACAACCTTTCCCTGTTGCGGACGAAAAGCTGATAAGTGAAGCGGCCAGCAAAGACGTCGAGTGGTTGAAAACGGTTGTCACCGGTGTGCGCAACATTCGCGGCGAGATGGATATCTCGCCTGCCAGGCAAGTGCCCATCCTGTTTTCGAATGGCAGTACCGAAGACCAGCAACGCCTGGATAAATTCACCCGTGAACTCACGTTCCTGGTCAGGCCGGAGTCACTCACCTGGCTTGGTGACAACGCAGAAAAACCCTTGTCAGCGACCGCGCTGGTTGGTGAAATGGAACTGCTGGTGCCGATGGCAGGATTGATCGATAAGGAAGCAGAACTGGCCCGACTGGATAAGGAAATCGATCGCAAACAGAAAGATCGTGCTAAAACAGAGGGCAAGATAAACAATCCAAGCTTCGTTGAAAAAGCGCCTGAAGAAGTTGTTCAGAAAGAGAGAGACAAACTTAAGGACCTGGATTCCGCACTGGAAAAGCTAAACGAACAACGAGTGAGCATTGAAGAAATTTAGTCCGCGGCCCGAGTTCGATCAAACCAAGACTGACAG
>JABGVY010000162.1 GCA_018645845.1 Gammaproteobacteria bacterium
ACGGGCAAGACGACGTGTACATCTTCTGCAGCAGGAAGTCACCGAGTACTACAGTAACTACCGGATTAGCAGCGACCTTCTGGAACTGCGTAACCTCATTCAGGTAGCAGACCTCATGATTCAATGTGCAATACAACGCAAGGAGAGCAGAGGATTACATTACACTTTGGATTACCCCCAACAGGCTGTGCAGGCCAAGGATACGGTGCTGACCCCGCCTCTTTTTGGTTAGCCCCCTTTGGATCAGGAGAGGTTCAGCAAACTGGACCCCTGGTGGCGAATGAAGACGGTCAGTCGGCGATAGGTGTCTTTGCCACAGGCGTCCCTACCAATAACCACCTTCAACTCTTCACCCTGCAGCCTGAAACCAAGCACCACAAAAAAATAACCCACATGCAGCGGGCTTCGAAGTTGGGCCTGCTGCCACCGCCCATCGCTGAACCCAAGCGCCCAGGACCCATCACGATAGACAATCTGCTCGACACGCAACGTTTGACCCCAAGAGTTCCGGCTGTGCACCAGTTGGATGAGGGAAGTGACCAACGCCAGTGAGAGCGCCCATTGCAGAGGCTCCCAAAATGTCGGGTTTATCCACAGAGCGACAAGGGCCGCCAGGTGTGTCGAAAGCGTCAACAGGCTATGCAGGCGTGAATGATTCAGGACCAGGTATAGACGGTCCGCAGAAAAAGTTTCAGGGCTGGACACGATCCAGGATCTTTTCAACCAGAGCTGCCAGGTCTGGATCATCGGATACGCCTTTTCGAGAAAACCACTCGAACAAATCAGGATCGTCCTGTTCGAGCAGCTTGATGAATGCCTGCTGCTCACCGGACTCTAATTCAGAGAACACCTCATCGAAGAACGGCAAAAGCAGTAAATCCAGCTCCAGCATTCCTCTGCGCGACCGCCATCGCAAGCGATTATATTCAAGTTCACTTAATTCCAATTGTTTCCCCCAGCTAATCTGCACTACCTAACCTAAACAAAAACCAATAGGTCTTTCGATCATAAAAGCGTGTAAAATGATCATTCACGATGGTGCATAAATATTCATGTCACAGAAAATTCAGTCGCAAAACATCCGGCTCGATCATTTTGGCTTCCTGAAAATTTCAGGCGTCGACGCCATCGCTTTTTTACAAGGTTACACCACTTGTGACCTTGCTGCCCTTAAGGATGACTCTGCTCAACTGGGCGCAATTTGCAACATACAGGGACGAATGCTGGCCAGCTTCATTGTCATCCAGCAGGGCCAGGATCTGGTGCTCCGCATGCACCGATCGCTGGTACCAAAAACTATCGCGTTCCTGACCAAATATATCGTGTTTTCAAAAGCTGAACTGGCGGATATCTCTGAAAACCTACACTGCTACGGCTCACTCGACCCGACATCAACAGCTGGCGAATCGCCTTATCCCATTAGGACAGATAACGGGACCATCACCGTAAACTTTGGTAATCGCAGCGAGCAGTGGAGGAGCTCCAGACACACGGCTGGTGCTAGCGACAGGACCAACCAATGGTCCGATGCTGAACTGGAAGCGGGTGTCGCCTGGGTTGACGACAAATCCTGCGAAGAGCACCTTCCCCAGACGCTTAATTATCACCATCTGGGCGGCATCAGCTTCACGAAGGGTTGCTATCTGGGTCAGGAGATCGTCGCAAGAATGCAGTACCGCGGCGCACTGAAAAAAAGATTACATAGAATCGAAACAGATGCTCAAAACAGGAAGCTGACCTCAGGCAATATCGTTGTTGCAGGCTCCTATGCTTGCCTTGCCATCATTTCGAACCCTGCGGAAGAACCCGTCACCGTCACCTGGGAAGACGGATCTATGAACACAGCCACACCCCTGGGACCCGCCGCCAGCCTCGAGCTCAAAGATTAAACTTCAAAGGATCGTTTCCCCCGTGAAGGGGAAAGTTAAGCGTTAAGCAAAACAGACATCAGCTCAATCAACTCAAACGTTTCAGTTTTCAACTTCTGGCCACCGTTCACTGACCAGCATGATGCGAGGACAAGATCCACATAGCCCACCATCAAAATTTCGTCTGAACTGTATTCACCTTGAAGCGCTGCGATTCGCTGTGTGAGGATACTTTCCATCGACATCGAATGGCGTCGATCTTCAAAGAAGTTATGAACAAAGCGGCCGTACTCGAACAGTCTCGGCCCAATAACCCCCTTAGGGTCAACAACGATGAAATCCCTGCTTTCGTGCAAAAGAATATTGTCGTGATGTAAGTCACCGTGCAGCAACCAACCGGATTCATATCGTTTGGCAGCCTTCGCGAGGATCGTTTCAACGCGTGTCATGTGAACCCAAAGCGCTCGCGCATC
>JABGVY010000161.1 GCA_018645845.1 Gammaproteobacteria bacterium
CCGTTACCGGCGTTATTGAGCATGCCGCCACAACCGCCGCTAGAGCCCAGGAGCGACGAATCGGACACCGTCTTCGTCTCGAATAGTGCATGCGCCAAACCCAGAGGAAAACCCCCGGTATGTCTGTAGAAGGTTTCGGTTTCATCACCTGGCGTAAAATAAGGGTCAAATGACCAATTGACTTCAGTTGCTCGCCAGTCTTTTGGCTTGCTACCCCCTACTGTGATCGTTTCGCTAACGCTAGCGATCTCGGACTCGGAGTCCATCACGGTGAGTTTTATCTTGTAGGTGCCTTCTGGCAACATCACATGGGCGTAGTTGTTTGACGTTGCGCCAGGACCGGCGAGCAGCCTCTTCTTAACAGGTTCACTCTGGCGAACCTCGAATCTATACGATGTGAAGTTTGCGTCATATCTGGATTCAGTTGCATCCAATGCGACCGAAGTAAGCTCCCCAATTTCATCCTGCTGCTCTACAGCCAATACGGCCAATGGTGGCGCTGAAACAGTTTCGAATATTCCCCGGGAAGTGTCCGGTAAATTTTGATTGTCAGAGCATGAGGTTGTTAATACGCCAAGAAACGTCAAAGCCAAAAATCTAAGCACGCTGCTACTCCTGTATGTTATCCATCACATTTGAACATTAAATAAACGCACCACAGAAACGACCGTAACAGTAAACTCGAGTGCGGCACTTAGATTACCTGCATAGACAGCCTATAACAACGAACTACTTCGGGAGTATAAAAACCGATAATATCCAATTTTAGCGAAGCCCTTATAACGTTTAGGACGCTCTGGCCTGGCAACTTTTTAGGCTAGGCGCTTGCTAAAAATCATCGTATTAAACCTTGGCTTACTGTCTACGGGATTGAGCATTGAGAAAATTGCTGCCTCCGGCAGACATGTTGTATTCTCGTTCAACCAGAGCGCTGCTGAGCGGCGAGAGGATATGGGGCAAGCATTTTTAGTGCAACGCAGGAGCAAGTATGAGTTGGCAGAAGTTTCATCCGGATAGCCTTGCATGGCGTGAGAGTGAACATCAACAAGAAAAGCTGATTACTGAAGAACCTTCAGGCCTCAAACAGATCATGTTCAGCCGTGGCGCAACCTTTAACAGTGCACGCACTGGGTATGGTGTACTGTTGCTTGTGGTCAGCGGTAGCCTGCAGTTGGACGATGGCCGGGAAGTCAACAAAGAAGACCTGCTGTGGATTCCTGCGGGCATGGAAAAAGGTACCGTTACTGGTCGCTGTCTGGCGGAAACCTGTGTCTTTGAATTACTTGTTAGCTCGCCGTTGGGGCCTCCGGAAATCCGTCTAATTAAAAAACAAGCGTTCACCTGGCAGTCGTTCGACGATCCCGTCGGTAGACCAACACAACCGGTACAAGTCTTAATGGAGGGAAACCTTTCCATCTTACGGACACGGTTTGTACCGGAATACACCGCCGGTGATCACTGGCATGACTTTGACACCTGGTACTTTATCACCGATGGCGATATGCGCTTCGGGCACGAGGGCGTATACAAAACGGGCGAGGTAAGGCAGGTGACAGGTGGATACAGCTATGGCCCGGAAGAACCCGGCGACCAAGGCGTTGAGTTTGTATTAGTGAGTGTTGGCGGGCCCGTTATGCTTCACTGGGCAGATATAGAGCCAGCGCCAAAAGGCAAGTTACAGTAGAAGGTTGTTTCTAAAAGAGGTTATCAAAGGTATTTCGCCAAAACTGGCAAAGAGTAACCCTGTTCGCGCTTGGCATTAGTCCTTCTGGAAAAGTCCAGAATGCATTAAATGGTGCCCGGGGCCGGGGTCGAACCGGCACTTCCTAACGGAAACAAGATTTTAAGTCTTGCGTGTCTACCAATTTCACCACCCGGGCACGGCGCGTAGTTTAACGGCGTCAAGCCCAGTTCTCAATTAAACTTCGGGCTACGTTTTTCCTGGAGGGCCGCCACCCCTTCTGCGGCATCGTTACCCATAAAATTAAGCATCTCTAGCGTCAGGCTGGCATCAAAGGCTGGCGCAGCCTGAGTAATCCACAAATTGAGCGCTCGTTTGGTGAAGCTTGCCGCGTCCTGCGGGCCGGTGGCAATTTTGACCGCGGTCTTCATGGCAAAATCCATCAGTTCATCTGCCGGGACAGCTTTACTGACCAGGCCAATCTGGTCTGCAGTCTTACCGTCGATGAAATCTGCAGTCAGCAGGTAGTACTTGGCTTTCGCCAGGCCACAAAGCATAGGCCAGATGATGTTCGCATGATCCCCTGCGGCAACGCCCAACCGAACATGCCCATCTGTGATTTTTGCCTCTTCGGCCATCAAACTGATATCTGCCATTAAGGCAACCGCTAGCCCTGCCCCTACGGCAGTTCCGTTGATCGCCGAAATAATAATTTTAGAGCACTGGGACATCCGATAGACAAGATCTCCGGCTTCTTTGAACGCGACTTTCATTTCGTCGTAGTTATTCACCATCTTGCTGACCCAAGACAGGTCGCCTCCGGCTGAAAAAGCCCTGCCCGCGCCAGTCACCACCACTACCCGAACATCCGGGTCGTCATCAATATCCAGCCAGACCCTGGAAAGAGCGTTGTGAAGCGCTGCGTCTGTCGCGTTCATTTGCTCCGGACGATTGATGGTCATCAACAAAATGCCATGTTCTTTTTCTTCGAACATCAGATGCTCATATTTCTTATGCCACTCTTTGGTCATGCTGACTCCTTAAAGCATTCGCATGAGTCCTTCTTGCATACAACTCGCAACAAGCACTCCATTGGATGTGTAAATTTCACCGCGAGTATAACCTCTGGCATTGCTACTTGAAGGACTGTCGAGAGAATATAGAAGCCAGTCACCCACACTTAGCGGGTGATGGAACCAGATGCTGTGATCCAGAGAGGCCACCTGCATATTCTCATGCGCGTAGCTCCCACGGTGGGGTAAACGTGCTGTCCCAAGCAGCGCCTCATCTGACTGATAAGCCAGCAGCGCCATGTTGAGTAATAACGAGTCCGGCGCATGGCCATTGGCCTTGAACCAAACGTGTTGCTCTGGCGTTTGCGGAACTCGTTCGAGTTTGGCCTTGTAATTCTCAGTGAAGCTCAGGAAGGGCCGCTGTTTTAAACCATCGACCATGGCCTGTTCATCAGGTGCCGAATACGCAGGCGGATCCCTTAATTGGTGGGTAACCCCCTTCTCTCGCCTGTGGAATGACACATCCATATTGAAAATAGCTGCACCTTGCTGGATCACAACCACACGACGAGTACAGAAAGATCGCCCATCCCGGATTCGGTCAACTTCAAATACCGCGGGTACTTTCCAATCGCCGGGCTTCAGGAAATAGGCGTGTAAGGAGTGAGGCAGATAATCGTCGGCGACAGTTCGCGCAGCGGCGACCAGGGATTGGGCGATAATCTGCCCGCCAAAAAGGCGCCTTTTCCGGGCCGCCGGATGATGACCTCGAAATAGATTGTGTTCAATGGTCTCCAGATCCAATAGCTGAATCAATTCTTCAAATGGTGTCACGAGGTTCGCTGTAAACAATGGACAATTGAGATCTCAAGGTTAGACATTCAGTCAACCGAAAGCCATAATAAAAATGGCATAAAGAGTGCCACTATTTACCATCTAATGGATGTCAACAAGATCAACGCAACCACTGACGGCAGAAAACTTCGGAGCGAAGATAGCAAACGCAGGATCGTTTCTGCCATGCTGGAACTGGTTCGTGAAGGCAGGATGGCGCCTACGGCAGAGGAAGTAGCCAAGCGCGCCGAGGTAGGACTAAGAACCGTTTTTCGGCGATTCAAGGATATGGAAAGCCTGTATGCCGAAATGTCGGTGGCGATCAATCAAAAGGTCGAATCTGTAATCGGAGGCTCGACTGATGGCAATAACTGGCAAGACAACCTGTCAAAGATGCTTGATCGACGCCTGCAGGTTTACGAAATCATCATGCCCTACCGTGTGGCTGCAGAGGCTCTAAAGTTCCAGTCAACGATCTTGCTGAACCGCCACATGGACATCGTGCGGGACGAGCGCCAGCGTTTGCGCACGCTGCTGCCAAAAGACCTTCTGAACGACAGACCAATGATTGAGGGGCTAGAGGCTGCCCTTTCCTTTGATATGTGGAATCAGCTTCGGAATGACCAGCGGCTTGGGGCCGATGAGGCCGGCGCCGTTGTGTCAAGGATTGTCGAAAGCCTTCTGAATACACCAGATTCGTGAAAAGCAGCTAAATTTAGGCTAGACTGCGCTTCGTTAAAAGGTCGGGTAGCCAAGTGGTTAGGCACCGGTTTGCAAAACCGATTACACGGGTTCGATTCCCGTCCCGACCTCCATACAGCCCAGAGAAAACCCAGCCAGTCGGCTGGTCAGTCAGTAAATATCAACGCGCACTTTTTCGTCCAGAAATACCCCCTCTTAAGGGAAACTGGCCTTTATTGCTTTTACTGAATATCCTGCGAGACGTCACGCTAAAGGCCCCTAGCCATTCTTTTTACTAAAGGCCCCTAGCCATTCTTTTTACTAAAGGCCCCTAGCCATTCTTTTCACTAAAGGCCCCTATTCAATGTCATACAACGCTAGGCTTTACGATTTTTTGACGTCACGCTTTTATGATAAGCAAATGGACCTGGAACTCGTTCACGAAGGACGGCGTCGAGTTGTATCCGCTGTAAATATCGATTCCGGCACTCGTGTACTTGAGGTTGGTTGTGGAACCGGGCTTAACCAGCCGATGTTAATTAAGGCCCTGGGTAAAACCGGCCAGATCGTCGCGATCGACGCCTCGATCGAAATGCTCAGAAAGGCCAGGTTGCGGGCAGAAGAACACGGGTACGCTGATCGAGTGAAGTTTATTCACGGCGACGCTCGCCAGCTCGATAGCCTTCTAAAAGATGCTGGCGAAGACGAAAAGTTTGACACCCTCTTTCTGACGTTAATCCTGACTGTGGTACCAAATTGGCGACGAGTTTTCGAGTTAGCCTACGCGCACCTCAAGATCGGAGGCCGCTGTGGCATTATGGACTCGTACTGGACTAAATCGAGCCTGACCCATTGGCTCGTTCGCACGCTTTATGCAGCCGACTCGAAACGTCCTACGTTTATGCCGCTTCAAGGCATCGCCGCGGATTACCAAATAGAGTTACTGCCACCCAAGAATTCATTTTTCTTCGTCGCCTCAGGCACCAAACGATAGAATCGACCCAGTCACGCCGAAAACCCTCTGTCAGATGCCCGGGTTAAGCTGTGACAAAATTGCATTCATTCCCCTAGCTGTCGCAGGCATTGTGCTGGTTGCTTACCGGCAGATGATAATGATTAAAAAGATGGGCATTTCTCACACAGCTTTCGAGGTGATAAATAGTCACTGGACAATGCACGTTTTTGGCCTTTGGGTAAAATACAACATTTCTGGATGACTCTTCTTTGATCAACGTATCGCCGATTCGGGTGTTGTCGGTTGCCACCGGTGCGGTATAGGGCTATAAACCTACTATTGGCCTCGTTGATTTTCACGCTGCCCGGGATGGTCGATCAAACATCATTCAAATGACCGTACAGGGGCTCAACACTTACCGTAGCTTTGGGCCAGGAAAATTTTGGTATGTTAAACGCACAGCTGACGCAGATAACCTCACAGCAAAAGGCGGCCCACTAACCCATTCCCTAAGGTATACCCATGAGCGAAGCGACCAACACCACCTATTCTGTATGTACGATCTGTGACATTGGCTGTCAGCTGCGTACCGAAGTCGCCGATGGGAAAGTAAAACGCGTTATCGCGCATGACAATCCCATGCTCGCCGGAAATGTCTGCTACAAAGGAATTGCCGCTGCGGATATCCACAATCACGCTGACCGGCTAAAGGTACCGCTGAAGCGGGTTGGCGAAAGGGGTGAAGACAAGTGGGAAGAGATTTCTTATGAGCAGGCGATGGACGAAATCGCTGAGCGGCTTGGCAACGTGGTAGCCGAGCATGGTCCCGAGGCACTGGCGGTTTCAACGTCTGGCTGGAATACACAGTCGACCCATAGCACCGACCGACGGTTTATGAACCTCCTGGGCTCACCAAACTGGATCAGTGGCGTTGCGCTGTGCGCAGGTAACACCGCTGCCGTTAACAAACTGACCTATGGCTGGTTCCCAATGCCGGACTGGGGCAGCACCAACTGTATTGTGCTTTTTGGCCACAACCCTCGCAAGCACTCGTGGACTCCGATCTTTAATTCTATTAATGCCGCAAGGAAACGTGGCGCAAAAGTAATCGTACTGGACCCCCGGGTGTCCGATCAAGCCGAAACCGCGGACCTGCACCTCCGCCTTCGAACGGGCACTGACGCAGCAATGTGTCTGGGTTGGTTGAAAGTTATTTTTGATGAAGAACTTTATGACAAGGATTTCGTTGCAACCTGGTGCACAGGGTTCGAAGAACTGCGCCAGCGCGTAGATGAGTACCCACTTGAACGTGTCGAAGAGATCACAGGCGTCGATCGGGAACTTATCGCCGAAGCAGCCCGAATGTACGCGAATGCTAATGGCGCGGTCATCCCCTGGACACCAATCACCGATCAGCAGATTTCTTCCACCTCGGCTATTCGACTACATTCAATACTGCGAGCCGTTACAGGCAACCTTGATGTTGTGGGCGGCGAAACACTGGGCGGCTTCAATCCTAGCTATATTCCCGAATCCGAAATAGGAATGCACGAAGCCCTTTCTGATGAGCAGAAAACTAAACAGCTGGGATTCGATGATCACCCCGTGTTTACCTACCGCGTGGCAGAAAAGCTTAAAAAACAGACCGAAAAAGTCTGGGGGTATCCCTACGCAGACCTTGTAATGGGTTGTCAGATGGCCAATCCGACCAACGTCTTTCGTGCGATGGCAAACCATGACCCCTACCCTATCAAGGCCTTCTTTGCGTTAGGTAATAACGCACTGATGAGTTATCCAAACCAACACCAGATACTGAAGGGAATGATGAACCAGGACCTGATCGTCGCGCATGAAATCTTTATGACACCCACCGCGATGCTGGCCGACTATGTATTACCGGGCGATGTGTTTACAGAAAGAAATCATATCGCCGATAGCTGGAGCTGGACTACCAGACTGACGCTGTCCCAGAAGGCCGTTGAACCGCCCCCGGAGGCTTCCAGCACTTATCAGTTCTGGCATGACCTGGCCCATCGCATGGGGTTCTCTGAACACTTCCCATGGAAGACGCTCGATGACATTTTAGACTATCGCCTGTCGCGATCCGGTCGTACTTTTGAAGAGTTTGCGAATACGACGATAATGGAAGCACCAAAGCCACAGTTCACAAAGTATAAAAAACGTGGCTTTGCAACGCCCTCGGGAAAGGTCGAGCTTTACTCCAGCATTCTTGAAGATCTTGGCTTTGACCCGCTGCCTTATTACCGGGAAGGGCCTGCGACCTCTGATGACTATCCTTACAGGGTATTTACCGGGGTCAGGGAGGATTCTTTTTTCCAAACGGGACAAAGAAATATCAAGGTGCTGCGCGATCGCACTCCCTCGCCTAAACTGTTTCTACATCCGGATGATGCTGCACGGGAAAACGTCCAGGATCACGATTGGGTCAGACTGGAGACGGCGCATGGCGCTGTGACCGCAAAAATACTGGTTCAGGAGTCCATGAAGTCAGGACATGTGCGAGTACCACACGGTTGGTGGTATCCAGAACTTAGATCCAGCGAACACCTTGCGGGTGCATTCATCTCGAGCGATGCGGTTCTGTGTTCCGACGAAGAGGAGTTTCTTGATTACGAACAGGGAGTACCTCACTTTAAAGGCTTTCCCGGGAGAATTGTGAAAATCGACTCCCCGCAGAACCTGTCGGAACAGACGCTCAACGGCTAGCCAAAGTCCAAAGTAAACATCAAAGCATGAAAACGTTAGGGCGTTTAACTATCCTGTTTGCTGAAAAACAGGCCACTTGTCAACGATCTGGTTACCACTAACCGCTAGCAGGTCTCCGAACTGCAACATGACAAATTCGCTTTGGGTGGGACGCATAAACATGTAGTCGTCCACTTTAAGATCAACCGAGGTTGATGTCGCGATCGGACTTTGATTCGTGCTCTCATATAATGGATCAGCAATGCCTGCTGGCGACACCATTTTTGCCTTCCAGAATCCGCCATAAATATAGTAGAGCCTACGCATGTTGGGGTTCCAGACTTCCAGAGGTCGTTGCGCCCAGTGGTCTCCGGCAATCTTCAATTCGTCGTACCGCTTTAATATTGGAGTTGCTATGAACAATGCCGGCGAGTTCCCCGCAAGATGGTAGGTATCAAAGTCAGTGGGCTTAACCACACCGGACCCCGCGGACAGATCATTCATCGTCCTGTCTTTTTCGTAAATGCCAAGTGTATGACTACCTGCCCCGTTCAATGTCAGTTTCTCGGGGTCATACCCAGCTTGCCTCACCGTAGTAATGAATCCTGAATAGACCGACAAAACATTTTTCACATCAGGATGAGACAGGTCCGCTTCAAGGCCAGTGAGGTGGGGCTCATATCCCATCAACCCGGACAGTTCCAAATGATTCGGTGCACCTCTGATGATATTCAGCATAGACGCCATCACTTCCGAGTTCGGGATGCCGCCGCGATGAAGTCCCACATCTATTTCAAGGTTCACTCGCATCTTGACACCCAGTTCCCGAGCCAGGGAATAATACTGGTTCAATCTTTCGGGTGAATCGATTAACCACTGCACCTTCGCTGCAGCATCGTATCTTGTCTCATCCACCTTTTTATAAAACGTAGATGCAGCGTCTACCGGCATCGGTTTGCCGAGCAGAGAATCTGCGTATGGAAACTCTTTGGCAACTTCGTTCAGAAAGGGTTGGTGAAAAACCATTAGTGAATTCGTCTTTGCGCGATTCATCACATGCCTGAGCAGAGGCACCGACGGCAGAGATTTCACCACGACCCGATAAGTCTTATCCGCTCCCACTGATTCAGTGATGAGATCGATATTGGTATTGATTCGATCCAGGTCCAACATCATCACGGGAATACCGGAGCCCTCCCGTTTTAGCAGGTCATTCAGGGCCGAAAAATATGCGTCATGTGGCGCGCCTGTGTCTCTAGGTCTCCATAGAAGCGTGCCGGCGCCTGCCGTTGCAATGCCACCGACCGCACCTAGTAGCACCGAGCGTCTTTTCATCCTAACCACCGACGCCGAATATCTTTCGAAGATGGTCGTTGAGCATTCTTCCCTGGGGGTCCAGTTGCTGGCGAATCGACCTAAACTCTTCAAAACGCGGATACAACTGACTTAATTGGAACGCGCCGAGGCTATGAACCTTACCCCAATGCGGGCGCCCCCCGTACTTCCAAAAAATAGGTTCAATGACATCAAAATAGGGCCGGTAATCCGCCGATGCTATTCGATGAATGGAAATCGCTGCATGATCTTCGTCGCCTGAACTCATGGAAAGCATCGTGTCGTCGCGCGACACGTAGCGATATTCAAGCGGGAACACAACATCTATTTTTTGTTCCGTAATTGTTTGCAAAATTTCCTGAAGGCAAGCGGCACCGTTGTGAAGGGGCACCGAATATTCCATTTCATTGAAACGGGTATTCCTGACATTAGTGAGAATCTTATAGGATTCATCAACTATTTCACTGGGCTCAATTTGTTCTGCCAACGCATTGACAAGGGGGCCGCGAATGCCCGGCGGCACCTTCATCCATCCCTGCATAATAAGATCGAACCCGGCCTCTTCCTCCGGTGATTGTGGAGGGTTGTTTATGGCATCTTTAGTTTCATCCGTGGCCAGTGCCATTGAATATTCCGAATGAACAAGCGGAAACAACTCAAAATGGCGATGTATTGATGCCTGCCGATCAAAGTCCTTGAGTAAATCGGTAGTTTTGTCTACCCAACTCGTTTGTTTTAAACGATAACGCAGGGTGTTCTGCATTGTTATCCGCGTCACGATACCCAGTGCACCCAGCCCAACTCGCGCCGCATCGAACATCCCGGACTCCGAGCGATTAACCAGGTCATGGACCTCACCACTCGGCGAAATCAATCTCAATTCTGAGATATACCCGGACAAGCATTTAAAGTCGATACCGGTTCCGTGAGTCGCAGTTGAAGTTGCTCCCGCCAGAGTCTGACGATCGATATCCGGCAGATTAATGGCTGCCTGCCCGATTCGAGCTAAAGGCGCTCCCATATCACTCAGGCGAGTCCCTGCTGCAAAACTTGCAGTGTTTGCCGAACTGTCATGGCTCAAAAGACCCGTCAGCTGATCCAGAACAAGAAGGTGGCCTTCTGTGGGAACCAAAGGTGAGAACGAATGGCCCGAACCGACCGGCCTAATTTGACCACGCGTAGAGGCAAGAAAATCTGCAAGTTCATGCTCACTGGAAGGGGAAAACCTTCCTGCCGGGTTCGCTACGACGCTACCCGACCAGTTACGCCAAGGCGTTGCTTGACGTCCGGAAGGTTGCGCCGCTCCTGCACCGGAAACGCCATACAACGCAGCTAACACACTGCTTGCCAGAAACCTTCTACGCGTCACGTTTCTCATGGCGAGCCCACTGTCATCAATCCAATCAACGCCGCAAAATCCTCTCTCTCGCACGCCATGCAATACCCTAGTGGCGGCATATTGTTGTACCCCTCTATGGTATGTTGAAGGAGCATCTCATTACCCTGCTCTAAACGTTCAGCCCAATCATCGACTTTGCCAGCCACCGGCGCCCCACCTGCCCCCGTCACATGACAAAGTGCGCAACTATCGATCCAGAGCCGCATCATTTCCGGGTCTGATGCAGAAATCGCGGGTATCTTTTCGGGAGCCCCTACGAGTGCGTCATGCTCACTATTTTCACACCCGATGCTCATCGCAACAAAAACAATGAGCGTCATAACATGCCAATGTTTTTTCATTTTTTCCCGTGCGTTACCTTTCATTGCCATCATTGCACCAGAATCTTGAAAACTCAATTTAGCGGCTCGCCCTCAGATTGTTTGAACGACGATCTTCCCCATCGTGATGCCAACCCGGCGCTAGAAAGAGGTAGCGGAGTTTATCCGCTGGCTTCTCAGCAGCGCTAATATCGCGCCACAGATTCAGGTATTCACCAACGGCTACAGCCGCCGGATTGAAAGTGTTGATATTCTTGGTCAGCCCATATTCCACAGGCTCTGCATCAAGTTCCTCGGAAAAAGTGCCAAAGATCCTGTCCCAGATGATCAACACTCCGGCATGGTTGCGATCCAGGTAACGAATGTTAGACGCATGGTGAACACGGTGATGTGACGGGGTATTAAACAGCCACTCAATAACGCCAGGTAACTTTCTTACCAGTTCAGTATGCACCCAGAACTGATAAACCAGGTTAAGAGAAATAACCGTGAAGATCATCAGCGGATCAAACCCCAGTAACGGTAGCGGAAGCCAGAAAAGGTACTTGTGCACCCGCTCCCCCACTCCCTGGCGCAATGCTGTTCCAAAATTGAGCTTCACGGAGGAATGATGAGGCACATGGCCGGCCCAGAAAATCCGCACCTCGTGATTAGCGCGATGAAACCAGTAGTAAACGAAATCATCCAGAAAAAACAGCAGGAGCCATGACCACCATTGTCGTTGAACTACGTCACGCAATGGCGAGAGTTCGTGCAAGTATGCGAAGGTAATGAAAGCTGCAAGTTTTGGCAGGAAATCAACGAAGGATGAAAGTACCAGCATGATCATGGAAATGCCGAAATCTTTGGCGGCGTAAAGGTTGCGCTGCTGACGATGGGAAATTAGAGCCTCGACTACGATGGCCAGAACGAATAGTGGCAGGGCGATGGCTGTGAAACGGTCGTTGGAGACTTGGGTGATTATCTGATCGAGTTGCATTAGCGGATTATCGCAGGTTTATGGTTGTTGGGGAGAGTTTCGCGAGCAGGAGATCTCTCCACTCCGGTCCAGATGACGGTTTGAGATGGTCGAGATGATGTATCGGGATGAGAGATGACGGTCTGAGGCGGTCGAGATGATGGTTTGAGGCGATCGAGATGACGATCTGGAGCGGTGGCTTCGCCGTTCCCGTCGAGATGACGGGAACGGCGCTGCAATCAAAGGAGTGGCGTCCAGACGCCGGACTAATCCTTTGTCATCGGGATGTATTTTTCGCCAAACTCGCTTAACCGGTCCAGGCCTCCGGGGCCGGCAAAGAAGAACGCTGGCAGCATAATTCTGCCAATACCTAGCGCTCTTAGCTCCTCGATACCCTTTTCAGGGTCAGCCATCTGTGCGCCAAACATCGTGTTGATCTCAAGTGTACTGTAGTCCCTACCCGCTTTATCGCAGGCTGTCTTAACCCGGCCCAGCAACGAGCCCAATCGTTCCGCATCGCCTTCACCTGGGAAGTAGCCATCGGCCAGTTTTACAGCCCGTCGAATAGCGACATCTGTGTCACC
>JABGVY010000390.1 GCA_018645845.1 Gammaproteobacteria bacterium
CTGTCCTCGCTGCCACAAACCCATGGAGCTAGTATCGGACCCCGTTCAAAAACATATTCAATATGAAGCCTGTGCCGAGCATGGCATGTATTTTGACGCGGGTGAATTCACTGACTTTAAATACGAAACCCTGATGGATGTCTTCAGGGATTTCGTCTTTGCCCTCAGAAGATAAGTTTAGGCTTAATTTAAAGCAAGTGGGAGCCTCCATCGATGGCAAGAATTGCGCCCGTCGTAAATCCTGCTCCGGCACTCGCAAAGTAAAGCGCCGCTCCAACGACCTCTTCGGGCTGACCACCACGCCCGAGCGGAATTGTCGCGTTCGCACGTTCTGCAAACTCATCCATATCCCAGGCCTTGCTGATATCCGTAAGAAAAGGCCCGGCCATAATACAGTTGACCCTCACTTTTGGGCCATAAGCCGCCGCAAAGGAACCGGTAATCGCATTCAGACCCGCCTTCGCGGCACCATAAGGTTCTGAGCCTGGGCTCGCCTGGACAGCTGCAATGCTGGAGACATTGATAATACAGCCTCCCTGCCCCTCGGCCATTCTGCTTCCAATATTCGCACTCAGTCGAAACGGCCCCTTGAGATTGACGCCAATGACCTTATCGAACAACTCTTCGGTAACCTGGTCAAGCGAAGGGTAAAGTGGCGACATGCCAGCGTTGTTAATCAGCACGTCAACTTTACCGAATTCTTCATAGACCGCCTCTACCATTGCATCCAAGGAATTCCAGTCACCGGCATGAGCGGCGTACGGAAATGCCTTAACCCCACAGGCTTCAACCTCTTTGGCCGTTTCTATACACGATTCAATTTTTCGACTGACGATAGCAACATTTGCGCCGTGGCGTGCAAAACCAAGCGCCATGGCTTTACCGAGCCCCCTGCTGCCACCCGTGATCAACACAACCTTTCCAGTCATATCCAGTTCGTCCACTTGCCTCTCCTGCGAATCAAAAAAAACTATTGTACCCACAGGCAGGCGTCCAGTCTGCACTTCGCATCCAGAGCCGTGTAGAATTAGCAAACTATTAGCCGACATACTTATGAATGATTTAATCTCCTCACGTCTGCGCCATCGCGTTCGAACCTTAAGTACTATCCTGGGTGAGACGATGACGCGCCAACACGGACAGACTTTCCTGTCCAAGGTTGAAGAAATCCGACTACTCGCGAAGGCGAACCGACAATCTGTGACTGATCCTGATAATAGCGTAAAGGGTGACCATGAGCAGTTGCGGCAGGTGCTTAACAAGCTTGACGATGAATCACTAATATCCGTCGCACGAGCGTTCAACCAGTTTCTTAATCTCACTAATATTGCCGAACAGGCGGAGTCGACTGAAACTGTTATTGGTTCACAGCTGGAAGAATTGTTCACCCGCCTGATCAGTAAAGGGATTGATGAGCAGCGTGTCCTTGAAACTATTACCAGTATGCGATGCGACCTTGTTCTGACTGCACACCCGACCGAAATTACTCGACGTACCCTGATTCAAAAATACAACCGCATAGCCTCCGCTCTCAATGATGTCAACGAAGACAAGGAACTCGATACACAGGAAAGACTGGATCTGGAGCGACTGATTGCTGAAGTTTGGTTCACCGATGAAATCAGGACAGAAAGACCCACACCACAGGATGAGGCCAAATGGGGTTACGCGGTGATCGAACACTCACTGTGGTCTGCTATTCCACGGCTGTGGAATAGGTTAAGTGAACTGACACTCAAAGTAACAGGAGAGACACTGCCTTTAAGTGTAGCGCCGATCAAAATTTCGTCCTGGATGGGTGGAGACAGAGATGGTAACCCGAATGTCACCGCTGATGTGACTAAGGAAATCTTAAGGCTGGCCAGGTGGATGGCGGCAGATTTGTATTTAAGAGACGTTGAAGAGCTTTTGTCACAGCTCTCAATGTCTAACTGCTCCAGCGAACTTGCCGCAGAGTGCCCCCAAGGCGTCGACGAACCTTATCGGCACATTCTCAGGTCATTGCGTGAAAGACTAGCAGCGACCCGAACCTGGGCAGAGACATCCGAACCACCAGAGCCCGGATTAATTCACAGTGACGCTGACCTGATCGCGCCGCTACAGTTATGTTATGACTCTCTTCTTTTATGTGGCATGGATATCATTGCCGACGGTCTTCTAAAAGAAACCCTGATTCGTGCCAATACATTTGGAGTGACCCTGGTAGAACTGGATATTCGCCAAAGCTCTGACAAACATATCGAACTTCTGGACGCGATCACCGAATACCTGGAACTGGGTAGCTATAAGCACTGGTCAGAGAAAGCCCGAACAGATTTTCTATTGCAGGAACTCAAGACACGCAGACCTTTGGTACCAGACAACTGGTACCCAGAAGGTGATGCAGGTGAAATACTCAAAACCTTCAGACTCATCGCAGAGGACAATGGGCAAGGTATTGCCAGCTACATCATCTCGATGGCCAGGCGCCCTTCCGATGTACTGGGTGTTGTATTACTTCTACGTAAGTCCGGCGTCACTCGAGTGCTACCGGTCGTACCTCTATTTGAAACACTCGACGACCTTGAGAATGCCGCCTGGACCCTGGAGTGTCTGCTTCGAACCAACTGGTACACAGAATACATTGATGGTTCACAGCAAATCATGATTGGCTACTCTGATAGCGCTAAGGATGCCGGACAGATGGCCGCCTCCTGGGCCCAGTATCGCGCCCAGGAAGAACTGGTTGTCGTCTCTGATAAATACAATATTGACCTTACCCTGTTCCACGGCCGAGGAGGCGCACCCGGACGCGGTGGAGCTCCGGCAAGACAAGCGATACTGTCACAGCCACCTGGTTCTGTAAAAAACAGTATGCGCGTCACCGAACAAGGTGAAATGATCCGGTTCAAGTACGGTTCACCACCACTCGCGCTGATCAACCTGGATCTTGTGTTAAGCGCTGCTATTGAAGCTAGCCTGCTGCCTCCTCCACAACCAAGAGAAAACTGGCGGCTCCTGATGCAGAGACTCTCGGAGGTTGCTTGTGAAAGTTATCGCTCGACCGTCCAATCCGACATCGACTTTATCGACTATTTTGCAGAAGGTACCCCGGAACGAGAGCTCGCGCTGCTTGCACTAGGCTCAAGACCGGCGCGCAGAAGCGGCAGTGATACAGACAGGTCTATCAGTGAACTGAGAGCCATTCCCTGGGTGTTTGCCTGGACCCAAAAACGTTTGATGCTACCGGCATGGCTGGGTACAGATGCGGCCTTCGAACAGAAACTCTCCAGCAAGGAACTTAACGTTCTAAAAGAAATGCTTGAAGAATGGCCGTTCTTCCAAACCCAGATCAACATGCTCGAGATGGTGCTATGTAAAGCGGATGCAGAAATCTCCGAGCGCTATGACGAAATTCTTGTGTCCCCGAAATTAAAACTGATGGGCGATTCCTTTCGCGCAAGACTGACTAAGCTGATCGACAGTATTAACCGGATGAAAAACCAAAACATGCTGCTCGAGGGAAACCCCGAAATCAGGCAGACACTTGACCTTAGACATCCCTACACAGATCCGCTGCATCTGCTTCAAATTGAGCTGATCAAGCGTTGCCGCGAAGAATCAGGTGATATGGCGCAGGCACACAAAGCGCTACTTGTAACGATTGCCGGTATTGCTGCAAGCATGAGAAACACCGGCTAGCCATGGCGATGTCGATCACTATCATAGGCGCGAGTAGTGGTCCTGGTCGGATGTTGTACGAGGCGCTGATGGGCGATGGCATCCCGGTGACGGGCATCGCCAGAAATCCCCGGAATATTCCGACGAACAGCACTGCGCAGTTTGTACAGCTTGACGCTAGCGACACTGCAGCTCTGGCCAGGCTAGTAAACAAAAACACGCTACTTGTACATTGTACCCGCCCAGAGATACTGACAACTTTGATTGCACGCAAGCCCGATATGAGTCGGCTGATAGCCCTTGGCTCAACTCGCATCTACACGCGATTTCCAGATGACAAATGTGCCCGTCTGACTGCTATGTCTCATGCTATCTGGATGAGTGAAATCCCAACTACCCTGCTTCACCCGACTATGATTTATGGCGCACCAGGACTCAACAATATTGAACGTGTCGTTCAAATGGCACGAGTCTCCCCGATCATCCCACTGCCCGACAATGGGAAATCGCTTATCCAGCCCGTCCTTGCCAGTGATGTCGTCAAGGCAATACGGGCTTGCATAGACGCCCATTCGAGCATCGGAAAGACCATAGTGGTACCCGGTAAAAGCCCTATCACTTACCGACGTTTCATCGAACTTTGCATTGAGTACTCAGGAGAAACCTGCCGGGTCGTCTCTATACCGATCAGCCTGTTAAGCCTGCTTGCGCCAATGACGCACCTGTTACCCGGCGTACCCATTATCACACAGCATGAAGTTCGCCGGTTACTCGAACACAAAGATTTCAGCACTGAAGACCTGGTTAGTCTCAACATTGAACCAGCATCGATTGAAGATGGCTTGAAAAAGCTGGTGTTCGAGGGAAAGCCGAAGGATGACATTTAGTCGCCGGAGACAGACCGAACTTTGCCAAAAATTCTGTCCAGTTCCTCTATGAGCTCGCCAGGCAATGGTGGCGCTGTCAGAGCCGCAACGTTACTGGTTAAATGATCCAAGCTGCCGGTTCCAGTCAACACCAAAGAGACACCCGGCTCATATCGACAGTATCGATAAGCAGCCTCGATCACAGACTTGACCTCGGGGTGCCCGGTTAAAAACTTCAACGGATCATCATTACTAGCAACACCCTTTTCGATTTCGCCTGTGGAAATCAGTTGTTCAATATTTTGCATCAGCACCGCCGGATTACTGAGCGCTCGGCGTACAGCGTGCATAACCTGTGTGCCGACATCGTGCCGAAGGCAATCCTGAAAAACCCGGTCACGCGCTCCGGAGTTAAGAAAGTTGAACCCTACCATCGCGACGTCAAAGCAGCCGACCGGAACTGCTCCTTGCAACATTTCATGAGTCGGGTCATCTCTGAAATTTTCAGTAATACCCAGGTACCGAATTTTTCCAAGCTGAATCTGTTGCTGCAGCACCGGTACGTATACCTCCAGGCAATGGTCAAGGTCGTGTGGCATCACCCCATGAAAACTGAATACATCAACATAGTCCGTATTCAGTCGAGCAAGGCTTTTCTCTAATGAATCAACTAGCCTTTCAACGGGCATGTAGTTGCCATCCTTGTCGCGGAACATCGTCTTTGTACTGATCACGACCTCAGACCTCTGGCAGTGAACAATTTTGCCGACCACTTCTTCAGTACCGTAGGCGCGTGCAGTGTCAAAGTAGTTGATTCCCAGATCAAGGGCGTGCTTAACCACACCTTCTGCAGTCGAAGAATCCTTGCTTTCACGCATACCCAGCCGGCTGTATCCACCACAACCCAGCCCCACGGGACTCACCATCAGGTCTGTTCGCCCAAGCCTTACATGATCCATTATTGGCTCCCACCCCCAGAGACAAGGAGTATAAACAAAATCAGTGGAGCCTTGCCCTGTGACAAATGTCTGTGATGTTGTGAAAGAGGCCCTGCTCCGTCAGGTCCAAATCGGTGCTGACCAGTTGCTGACCAGTTGCTGACCAGTTGCTGGCCGGTTGCTGACAAGTTGCTGGTGACTGCCTGAGGACTAAATCCTATCGATACGGAACACGGGAATATCGCGCGGCGCTGCTGATTCAACATACTTTGCAAACTGTTCAGAAACATGGGCCTGCCTTTGGACGGTACTCTTAGCCTCTGTCTCCGCCAACTCAACTGCCCGAGCGGCGAACGTCTCATCGCCTACTTCAACAGTAATCCCCGGGTTAGCCCTTAGATTAAACACCCAGGCAGGATGTTTCTTCGCGCCTGCAAATGATGCAAACAACAACATCTCACCGTCTTTGATAGTCAGCACCAGAGGTACCAGGAACGTCTTGCCAGATTTACTACCGACCGTATGCAGAATGATCATTGGGAAATCCGCGAACATGGCTACCCGACCATTGTTAGCTCGAAATTCCTCGATAATTTTTTCATTAAAGTTTTTCATTTCCGTCATTGCGCTTTTCTACCCATTGTTAATATCGATAGCGTCAATCTAAACACAATCTGGCACAACGTCTGGCATCTAATTCTCATTCCACAGACGAACTGGAATACAGAGAACCTTAATCACTCACCTCCCCGCGCCTCTGCCAGACGGCCTTCACCAACCCCTAAACGCCATAAATCACGATCAAAAGGAGCGCATGTTCGTTCAGTACAATTGATTTAGTTACCGGCGGTAAGTTCATGCTTAGGCGAATACCAATGCCAACTGCAGCTTTA